>CAYFSD010000367.1:0-2500 GCA_964345705.1 uncultured Desulfohalobiaceae bacterium | reverse complement strand
GCCCGTGCCCGTGCCCGTGGTCGTGGATGCTGAGGCCTTGAGGTGGTGAATAGTTCCTCGCGCGGAGCTACTCCCTCGTCTCGGGACGGAGGCTCCGGGCCTCCTCTAGCTTGCCCCTGGAGAGGAGGACCTCCTCCAGCAGGCGGGCGTGCTCCTCCAGGTCCGGGCGGAGGCTGTAGCACCTCCTGGCCAGGGACTCCACGAGCTCCAGATCCTCTCCGGCCTCCAGGTAGAGGCGGGCCATGAGGTGCAGGGCCTCGGGATCCCAGGGGTTGGCCCGGAGGGCCTTCTGCAGGTTGCTCCGGGCGGCGCCGCGGTCGCCCTGAGCGAAGTCCAGCCTGGCCAGGTGCTTGTGCGCGTACCGGGCGCCCTGGGGGCTTCTCTCGGCCCGGAGGTAATAGTCCCTGGCCCCGCGGAGATCGCCCCTCTGCTCCCGGATCCGGCCCAACCGGAGGAGACAGAAGTGGTGGCCGGGCTCCAGCTCGAGGCAGCGCTGGAAATGTTCCTCCGCGGCGTCCGGCTCGTCCAGCTTCAGGCTGAGGCAGCCCAGGTTATACAGGGCCATGACATTGTCCGGGTCCCGCTCCAGCAGGCTGGAGAATTCCTGCTCGGCCCGCGCGGTCCGGCCCAGATGGGCGTGGCAGATGGCCAGCGAGTTGCGGGCCAGGAGGTTTTCCGGATCCAGGAGGAGGGCCTGCTGGTAGTCCGCGATCGCCTCGGCCAGATCCCCTCGGGTGTAGTGGCGGTCCGCGCTCACGGTCAGGCTCAGGGAGTCGAACACGGCCACGGCGTTGCCGGACAGGAGGTCGGCGTGCTCCAGGGCGTTCCTCGCGGTCTCGGCCACCTCGAGCCGGGTGTAGTTCAGGCAGGGATAGTACCCGATCCCCGCTCGGGCCACCGAATGGGTCCCGTTTTCTTGGGCGTGGACAAGATCCCGCAGCAGCTCCCTCGCCTCCTTGGGCCTTGTGCCGGGGAGATAGAGGATGAAGCAGTCCGATCCGTAGCTCCCCGCCAGGCCCCCGGAGGGAAGGATCTCCATCAGCCGGTCCGGCCAACCCAGCCACTGGCTGTTCTCGTCCGTGGCCTGGTGGACCCGCAGCAGGGCCAGACTGAAGCTCTCTTCCGCCTGACAGCGACGCCGCCAGGCGGAGAGGAATTCGGGGAGGGAGAGGAGGCTGTCGGTGGGGGATTGATCCCGCTGGCCGGCCTCCTCCGGCTTCTGGGAGCCCTCCTGCGGCTGATGGATCAATCGGTCTTCGGGAGCGATTTCCGTTCCGGGATGGCTGGAGAGGGTTTGGGCCAGGGAGGTCTCCTCCCCCACGTCGATGAGCATGATCTCCGCCTTGCTCCGCTGCCTGTCCGCGGGCCAGGGGGAAAAGCTGTTCCCGGAGGGGGTCTGGACGGCGAAGACCTGGCCCTCGCGGGCGCGGTCCTTCCGGCCCAGGTCCACCGTGACCCTGTCCCCGGTCAGGATATTGCGAACGCGACCCCCCTCGGTTAGGATGCTGGAGAAGAAGAAGAGCGTGCCCCGCTGGCTGTGGCTCGACGCGGTGGCCGCCGCCCGCAGGGCGTTGGCCAGCAGGACCCTGGCCTGTTCCCGGGGCGGGGAGGACGCGGCCCGGCCGAAGAGGTCCCTGGGATACAGGGTGAGGCCCAAATCCACGGTCACCCCGATGGCCTCGCCTGTCACGGGGTCTTCCGGGGAGAAGGCCTCCAGATGCGCCTGGATTCGCTCCGCGGTCTTGCGGATGGCGGAGGGGCCGGAGCCGGGGAGCATCACCCCCAGACGGTGATTGTCCAGCCTGGCCGCGGGGCAGGAGGCCGGACAGCAGCTCGTGAGCTCCCGGGCCAGGTGGAGGAGGATCTCCTCGGCCCGCAGATAGCCCTTGGTCTCGCAAATGCGCGGCATTTCCGGGATCTGGACGGCCAGCAGGGCCACTTCCCCGCGATAGCCCTGGCTCCCGGGGTCGGAGTCCCGGCTCGAGGCCAGGGCGTTCTCCGCAATGAGCTCGATCTCCCGTCCCAGGTCCTCGAGCAGGGCGTCCTGCTGCAGCAGGCCGGTGAGAAGGTCCGAGCGCCTCTGCCGCGCGAGGTCGATGGTCTCCAGGCAGCGCTGCATATAGGCCCCGAGGGCCCGGAGCCAGAGAGGGTCCGGCTCCGAAGGGCACCCTTCGAGGAGGATAACCCCGAGCAGCCGGCCGTGATGCGCGAGGGGGAGGAAGAGCTTGTCCTCCCCCGAGGGGGAGACCGGCCGGTAGCCCTCGCCTTCGGCCATGCCCTCAGGGATATCCTTGGGGAAGGTGACGTATCCGGAGCGGAAGGGGCAGACGCGGGCCGCCTCTTCCAGGAGGTGCTCCTCGTTGAGCAGGAGGTCGACCGGGCGCAGTGAGGTGGATTGGGGCATGCTCGATCTCGCGGTTTCGTCCGGTGTGGCTTTCCTTGCGGCACGGGCCGCGGGGGACGGTCCGGAAAGGCAAACTAACTGCTCGCCCCGAGCTTG
>CAYFSD010000366.1:0-2511 GCA_964345705.1 uncultured Desulfohalobiaceae bacterium | reverse complement strand
TGGTCGCCCAGGGCCCCGCAGACGGGAACGCGGGCCCTGAAGGGGCCGTCCTCCGAGGTGGGACCCCAGGAGGCCGCGTCACTGGAGGGAACGATGCGGGGCAGCCCCGAGCGCGGGATGTCCAGAATATCCAGATGGTCCTGTTCCCACTGCAGGGTGTGGATATTCATGAGCAGGGTGCGGCTGGCGTTGGTCACGTCGCTCACATGGGCGCCGCCCTCGGGGCCGCCTGTGAGCCACCAGATGAGCCAGGTCTCCATGGTCCCGTACAGGGCATCCCCCCGTTCCGCGGCCCGCCTGGCCTCGGGCACGCTGTCCAGGATCCACTTGATCTTGGGGCCGGAGAAGTATGTGG
Organism: uncultured Desulfohalobiaceae bacterium; assembly: GCA_964345705.1. Classification (GTDB taxonomy): domain Bacteria; phylum Desulfobacterota; class Desulfovibrionia; order Desulfovibrionales; family Desulfothermaceae; genus JAIPDU01. The sequence goes on along the minus strand of CAYFSD010000366.1, from coordinate 2,156 downwards.
ACACCGGCAGGCCGGTAGTCGGCCGGAATCGGTCCGCTCCGCCCTTCTCAATGAGCTCCTCACAGATGGCCCGAGTGCGCACGCACTGCCAGACCACGGCATTGGCATAGGGCCGGCCGCTCCTTCTGTCCCAGACCACCACGGTCTCCCGCTGATTGGTCACCCCCACACCCGCGAGGTCGCGTCCCCGTATCCCGGCCTTGGCCAGGGCCCCGCGGATCACCTCATAGGCGTTGTCCAGGATCTCCATGGGGTCGTGCTCCACCCATCCGGGACGGGGCTGGATCTGGCGGTGCTCCTTTTGATCCATCGCCACCACACGAGCCTTGTCGTCATACACGATAAAGCGCGTGCTGGTGGTCCCCTGGTCCATGGCGCCAATGTAGCCGGGCATGCTATTTCTCTCTTATTGCGCGTCCAGATCCAGCCCGATGGGGCAGTGGTCCGAGCCGTGCACCGTATCCTCGTGCCAGGCGCTTCTTACCTTATCCCGAAGCTCTTGGCTGACGAAGAAGTAGTCGATGCGCCACCCCGCGTTGCGGGCGCGGGCGTTGAAGCGGTAGGTCCACCAGGTGTACTGTCCCGGCTCCTGGTTGAACATGCGGAAGGCATCCACGTACCCGTAGCTGATGAACTTATCCATCCATTCCCGCTCCATGGGAAGAAAGCCCGAGGTCTTCTCGTTGTTCTTGGGGTTCTTGAGGTCGATTTCCGTGTGCGCCGTATTGAGGTCCCCGCAGACCACCACCGGCTTGTTCCCGCGCAGCTCTTCGGCGAATTCCAGGAAAGCATCGTAGTAGGCCATTTTGTACTCCAGCCGCTCCTGGCTCATCTTCCCGTTGGGGAAATACACGTTGGCCAGATAGAACTGCTCGAATTCCAGCAGGATGAGCCGCCCCTCGCCCTGGAAGCGCTCCTGCGGCAGCTCCAGGCGCACCGAGAGCGGCTCGACGGCAGTGTATGCCGCCACCCCGGAATAGCCCTGCTTGACCGTGGCCGAGGACCAGATATCCCTGTACCCGGGAGCCTCGCGCTGCTTGGCAGACAGCTGCTCCGGAGAGGCCTTGGTCTCCTGCAGACAGATCACATCCCCCTCGCAGGAGCGGAACCAGTCCCAGAACCCCTTCTTGATCGCGGCCCGAATCCCGTTGACATTCCAGGAATAGAGCTTCATACGGCTGTTTCCTTCTCACTCGTCTGGATTCTCGCGTGCACGGCAAAGCCCGGTGTGCGAATAAGTCTACGATTTCTCCTTGAATCGAGCAAGCCTGGGATGTATCCTGCCCTTTCCGCAGCTCAAGCCGAGGGAGACCGTCATGTCCCGCATATTCTCCATCCCCTTTCGCTTCCCCTGCCTGAGCGCAGTGCAGGGCCTTTTCACCACCAGGATCGCCCACACGGACTCAGGGGAAGCCGCATCCGCAAATCTTGCCCGCTCCGCCCCCGGGCGCAAGCGCGAGGCGGAAGAAAACATCGCGGGGCTGCTCCAGGAGCACGCCATCGGCGCCTGGTGTGAAACCAGGCAGGTCCACGGCACGGACATCTCCTTCCTGGAGGACCTGGCCGAAGAGGATATGCCTCCCACGGGTGACGCCCTGGCCACGAGCCTCCCGGATCGGGCCCTGGTGATCAAGGTGGCGGACTGCCAGCCCGTGCTCCTGGCCCACACCTCGGGGAAAGCCATCGCCGCGCTCCATGTGGGGTGGCGGGGCAACCGGGCCAATGCCCCCGGTCTGTGGGCCAGCGCCTTCTGCGAGCGCTACGGCCTGGATCCGCGAGACTTGTACGCGGTCCGCGGGCCGAGCCTGAGCCCGCGGAAAAGCGAATTCGTCCATTTCGAGCAGGAATGGGGCGAACCCTTCCGGGACTATTTCCATCCCGGGAACCGCAGCGTGGATCTGTGGCGTCTAACGCGGGACCAGCTGAAGGCCGCCGGCGTACCTGGGGAGCAAATCTTCGGTCTGGATCTTTGCACCCACACCCTGAGCGAGCTCTTCTACTCCCACCGCAGAAACGCGGACCCGGAACGGCAGGCGGGCCTCATCTGGATCCGAAACGAGTAGCGTTCCCGGTTCACCGTTCACCGTTCTTCCTCCCCGACATCCGGAAAAAGAGGGAATAGAGCACCGGGCACCAGACCAGGGTGAGCAGAGTGG
>CAYFSD010000365.1:0-2521 GCA_964345705.1 uncultured Desulfohalobiaceae bacterium | reverse complement strand
CCCTGATCCGCATTAAGGCCCCCCACCTCGCCCTCCAGCTCCTGCAGAAAGAGGGCGCTCTGGACCGGCATCCTCAGGGTATCCTTCCGCGATTCGGACAGCTGGGCAATTTCTCGCACGCGTCGGCTCAGCCTGTTGCTCAAGAGGGCGTACCGGGTCTCATCCAGTGGCACAAAACGGGTATCGGGACCTGTCTGCAATAGATTCCGCAGCTGCAGAACCGTTTCCTCGTCCACTTCGACGTGTCCCTCGAGCTCGAGCCAATTCCGCCTGCTGCGCAGGCTGAGCTGCAGCTCATCCAGGGAAATGGTCCGGGCCACGGAGAGCTTTTCCCCTTCCGGCCACAGCAACCGCACCGCATCCCGATCCTGGAGCTCCTTGAGCTCGGCCAGAAGGTGCAGGCATGCCTCGGGATGGGGAACAGCCCAGCTCCGGTCCTGATGCTCGAGCTCGGATAAGCTGGGACAGGATCGCTCGACAGCCTGGGCCCGGGATTCCTCCTCCTCCAGGTCCCGGAGGGCTTGCATCCGCTTGCCCTGCACCTCGGCCAGGAGGTTGGCATGGCCTGCCCCCGGCTTGAGGGAGGGACCGGTTGCGCCCAGGGGCCTGACCCTCATATCCACCCGGAACCCGTTGCCGGCGGGTGTTATGTCGAGACAGGGCCGGGGATCGCTTTGGACACGGACCGCTTCCCCGGCTTCTTCCCCAACGTCGGAGTGGACCGGGATTGCCTTGGAGAGCGTGGACAAGGTCCTGGCCAGCTCCTGATACCCGGACCGGGGCACGGAAAAGGTGTCCGATCCGAGTATGGCCGCAACCCGTGCCTGCTCGGCAGTGAACTGAAAGACCCTGAACCTGGTCTCCGTCTCCGGGATCAGCTGAAGGGATGGGCCGTGCGGCTCGGGAGTCATGGACAGGACGTAGGAATCTCCGGAATGGACAACACGTATTTCCGGCTCCCCGTGGACGAACTCCACGGGAAGATTTGGATCGGAATGCAGGAACAGCCTGGGATGTCCCACAAGCAAGGGGAGGAGCTTGAGGGAGTCGAAGGCGTACCAGCTCCCTCTGAACGGGCTGTAGTGGTGCTGCAGGGCGGACAGGAGTCGTCGGTCCTCTTGGGTCAGAAACCCCATCTGCTCGGATTGGTGAAAGAGCTTTTCCAGAGCGACATTCCTGCCCTTGGTCCACTGCCCCTTGCTGTTTCGTTTCTGCAGCTTGGGCTGCAGCTCGATGTACGGACCGCCCTGATGCTGAACAAGCCAAGCCAGACGATATCCCGAGGAGGCCGCTTCATCCTCCTCCGACTCATCCACGATGCGCTGCAGGGCGTGGAGCGTCCGGAGCCAGGGCTCCGTGGGCTGCAGGACGTCCACCGCGGGGCTCAGGGCGCTGCGCCCCCTCAGCTCGTTCACCTCCTCCTGCTCCTCGCGGGTCAACCCCGCTTCCCCCACTCGCTGCAACAGACCTCCTATTTCCAGGACAAACCAGGACATCCCCTGGGCCCGCGCATTTTGCAAGGCCTGCTGCAGCTGGGAAATCGCCAGGTCCTCCAGGCTGGACTCCACCCAGTAGGAAGCCAAGTGAAAAATCCATAGGTTGAAGATTCCCAGACTCTCGCTGGCCTGCTGCAGATCCCGCTGCGCACCATTCGGGTCCCCGTCCCTGGCCTTGAGCACGGCCCCGAGGGCAATGCAGGCCGGGGTGAACAGCGTGGTCCTGTTCTGCTGGGCCTGGGCTTTTTGGACGCAGCTGCGCATCTCTTTCAGGCCATCCCGGTCCTGGAGCTTGAACAGGCTCAAAAGATGGATCGGAGCGGATTCACTCCGAAAATACAGTGTCTTGGACCGGTACTGGTAACGAAGCGTGCGCAAGGCCTGATTGAAGACCTGCACCGCCTTCCCCGGCTGTCCCTGCAAAAAATACAGCCAGGCCCGTAGCTCCTGTTCGGCAACCGGATCACTTATCTCCGCGAGGACCTGTTCCGCCCCGCTCAGATCCAGGGCAGACAAGAGGCGTTTGGCCATCCCGTAATGGAACCGGTCCCGAAAGTCCTGCGGCACATCGTTGCCGAGCTGCAATTGCCGGGCATAGTCCAATACGTCCAGGTCATTGTGACCGGACCAAACGGAGAAGTCGAAGACATCCGTCAGCATCAGGCCCTGGAGGGCACTGGGCAGAGTGCGCATCCACTCGGGATCGAAGGGGTCGGCGCACACGGAGAGCAAGGGGGGTGAATAGTCCAGGCCGTCATAGCATCTGGGCTCCAGCAGGGCATAGCTGGATCGGACCTTTTCCAGATCGTGGCCGAGCAGGGCGAGCCGAAGGTCCCTGAGCAAACGGGAACAGTTTACCTCGCCCGAAGGTTCCGGTTCTCTTGGAGCCGGCCTCTTTTGAGTGATGAAGGCGGCCATGGTGGAAAAATCCTCCTCCTGGGCCGCTTTCCTGGCTATGATTTCCTGCATGGAGCCCACGCACATCAGCTCCTGGTCCAGGAGCCCGCGGCGCTGGAGACTCTCGA
>CAYFSD010000364.1:0-2536 GCA_964345705.1 uncultured Desulfohalobiaceae bacterium | reverse complement strand
TATCCGGACACGGATCCGGGATCCGGAGCGCTGCTGGTGAATATGGGGGACGAGCGCATTCGCTCACTGGTCCGTCGGGATCTGGAGAAGGTCCCGGGCCTTGTGGGAGTGAACAACCACATGGGCTCCCGGTTCACCGCGGCGGAAGGGCCCATGCGCGAGGTCCTCCAGGTCCTGCGGGGCCGGGACCTGTTCTACATGGACAGCTTGACCAGCCCGGACAGCGTGGGCGCATCCCTGGCTTCGGACATGGGCCTGCCAACCATCAGCCGGGACGTCTTCCTGGACAACGAGAAGAAGGTGGAAAGCATCCGCTACCAGTTGCGCAAGGCGGAACATCTGGCCCGCGAACACGGCCATGCGGTGGTCAGCGCCCACCCCTACCCCCAAACCATCGAGGCCTTGCGTCTGTGGCTCGCGGACAGGGACGACAGAATCCGGCTCTGTCGGCTGAGCCGTCTGGTTCGGACGCAGCAGAACACGTTGCAAGCAGAAAGGAGAATGGAGGATGACACAACAGACGCTGGCGATTATTAAACCGGACGCCATCGAGCGGAACCTGCTGGGCGAGATCCTGAGGCGCATCGAGGGAGCGGGCCTGCGGGTCCGGGCCCTGAAGATGGTGCGCATGGACAAGGAGCAGGCCAAGGGCTTCTACGCGGTCCATTCGGACAAGCCCTTCTTTGATTCCCTGACGGACTATATGAGCTCCGGGCCCGCGGCCGTGGCCGTGCTGGAGGCGGAGAACGCGATTTCCGCCTATCGCGAGCTCATGGGGGCGACGAAACCCGAGGAGGCCAAGGAAGGAACCATCCGCAAGGACTGCGCCCTGGATATCGAGAAGAACTCCGTGCACGGCTCGGACAGCCCGGAGAACGCGGCGGGAGAGATCGCCTACTTCTTCAGCCGGCTGGAGCTGGTGAACTGATTCGGGAAGCCTTTCCGCTACAAGGCCATCCAGAGCGCGGCAGAGCCCATCACGGTCCACAGGAGGCCGATGGTCAGGGTGAGCCGGAACAGGCTCTGGATGGCCTTTTTATTCCATTGCCCCTCCGCGGGGCCGAGGCGGGGCTTTTGCCGCACCTGCCCGAAATAGAGGGCCTCCCCACCCATGGACGCTCCCACGGCCAGGGCGCAGGCGGCCATGGGCCATCCGGCGTTGGGGCTTTCCATGCGCCCGGCCTGGCGGGGCGTATGACGCAGGGCCTCGCGCCAGGAGAGCCCCAGAAGGAGAGCGGCAAAAACGGTCAGGAGGTAGGTGATCCGGGCGGGGATATAGGAGAGGACGTCCTCGGTCTTGGCCCCGGCGCGCCCCAAGCGGTGCCATTTGGAGGTGGAATACCCCCACATGGAGTCCATGGTGCTGATCGCCTTGTACACCCAGAGCAGGACGGGGCCTCCCAGGAGGAGATAGAACATGGGGGCCACGAAGCCGTCGTTGATGTTCTCGCTCACGGTTTCGGCCAGGGTCCGGTACACCCCTTCCCTGTCCAGGGGGGAGGTGTCCCGGGAGACGAGCATTCCCAGGCTGTTCCTGGCCTCCGCGTGCCTTCCGGATTCCAGCAGGGAGCTGATGCGTTTGGCCTCTGCGAGCAGGCCGGCCAGGGAGAGCCCGGAGTAGGCGAGATACAGGGAGACGAGGATCCCGATGAGGGGGATGCTGCTTCCGAGCCAGGCCAGGGATCCGGTGACGAGGCAGACAAGCAGCAGGCTGATCCAGCCCGCCTGGGAGAGGGAGAAGCGGCTCTGCTGTCTGGCCCAAGCCTCGAGGGAGTCCAGGAGGCGGCCGATGAGCCGTACCGGATGCGGCCAGGGCTCGGCGTCGCGGAAGCAGAAGTCCAGGAGCACTGCGAGAGGGGGGAGAAGGGGGTGCATCCTACTCCAGGCTCAGATCACGGGTTTGTCGATAGGCCTCGTAGAGACAGATGGAGACCGCGTTGGCCAGATTGAGGCTTCGGACCTCGCCCCAGATGGGGATGCGCACTCCGGCCTCCTGGTGCTGCCCAAGGAGCCAGTCCGGAAGCCCCCGGGACTCGGGACCGAAGAGCAGGGTCTCGTCCCCCCGGAAGGCGCGGGCGTAGAGGGAGGGGGCGAGCTTGCTCCCGGCCGGGACCAGGGTGTTTTGGCTGCCGGGTCCATTGGCGAAATCCTCCCAACACTGCCAGATCGCGAGGTCCAGATAGGGCCAGTAATCCAGGCCGGCGCGCCGGAGATACCTGTCCTCCAAGCTGAAGCCCAGGGGGCCGATGAGATGGAGACGGGTCTTCGTTGCGGCGCAGATACGGCCGATATTTCCGGTGTTGGGAGGGATTTCCGGTTGATAGAGTGCGACTTGCATGCGCTGTGCGGGCCGGAAAAAGGATCGGGCCGGAAGCCGGGGCTGCGCCTCCGTCCTCCGGCCCGCGGGAGTGGGCGGTCAGGGATTTGAACCCCGGACTTCCACCGTGTGAAGGTGGCACTCTGACCTCTGAGTTAACCGCCCGAAAAGGAATCTTTAATTTAGCGCAAAACGCATCTTCTGACAAGGGGGCGATCC
>CAYFSD010000363.1:0-2549 GCA_964345705.1 uncultured Desulfohalobiaceae bacterium | reverse complement strand
GCAGTGGCCCGGCGATCCGGCGGCAGCGGACTTGAACGGACGCATCATCCTCCGACGTTTTGCGGACCTCATCTCGAAGGAGTGATCCAAGCCCCGCACAGGAGAAAAGCCCAAGCTCGTGGCCGGGTTTGAATAGAACGTCCTTAAAGCCTCAGCGTCCACTAGCACTGGACGGGCACTGGCACTGGCACGGGCACGGGGTTTTTGAATCAGCTGGCCTTCGGCTCTGCTCTCTTTTCTCCGTCCGGCACGTTGAGGTGGAGCATCGCTCCCCCTTCCGCTTGGGGAAGAGGGAGCTGAGGCCCAACTGACTCAAAACCGCTACCTAGGCAAAGCTCACATGAGCCTGCTCAAGACGAAGAAAATGATCAGCCCCGCTCCCAGCGGGACATAGATATACAGTCAGGGAGTGCAGCTCTTGCCCGCCTTCCGGGCCAGCAGGCCCAGGGCGCCCAGTCCGCCGATCACGGACAAAAGAATAACAAGGGGTTGCGACACGCTCTTTACCTCCTGATAATCCGGGAAGCGGCATCATGCGGCCGCCTGCTCCAGAGACGCATCAATGAGCTGGGCGATCTTCCGGCAGGATGCGGGCAGCTTGTCCCGCCACTGCGTGTCCTCCGGAAGGGCTTCGGCAACCGTTCGCTCATCCAGTTGCATGTACGCCACTTGCGTTGATCCGCTCTCGGGGTCGCGATAAACCACGAGCTGCTTCGGCTGCAGCAGCACGGCCCCGCGCAGGGGATTTTCCCTCATCGTCGCGTACGCCCGTGGCGGATTGCAGACCATCACCGAATAGTAAACGAAGTCCTCGGCTGCCTGGACCCCGTATTCTTCAAAGGTCTCCTTCATATCATACACATTTCGGATCACGAATCCAAAGCTCTCCGCATGGACCCGCAGGGAAGCAATGACCTCCCGGGGCGACAGGGACGATTCGCGGACGATGAGCTCAGTCATGGCCTATTCCTCCTTTTGTTGGGCAAGGTGGTCGATGATATCCGATTCCGTGAGCAACCCGGTGGGCTTTCTCTGGTTGTCCACGACCAGGAACTTGTAGTTGTGGGAGCGCACCATTTTGGATATCGCGGCGTGAAGGACAGTTGTCTGCGGAATAACGGAGAGATCCCGCAGTCGCACCTCCCTCAGGGGAGTGTCCGGTGTGCTGCCGTCGGCAAGCAGGTTGATGACGTCCTCGCTGCTCAAGAGGCCCACTGGCGAATCCTCGTCGTCGAGCACGGCCACGGAATGGATGTGCTCCTCGTCCAGCAGACGGATCGCATCCCGCAGGGTGGCATACTGGTGCAGAGAGAAGATCCCCTCGGTCACCACATCGGACACCCTGTCCTCCGGGGCCTCGCCGAAGAAGCGCCGTGCGAGCTTGACGTAGAGCGCGGCGGACTCGATCTGGATGATATAGGCCAGGGAAATGATCATGGCCATCCGGGCCCCGGCTTCATCGAAGACGGTCACCGCTATGGCCAGCGCTATGGACAGGTTGCGCATGACCGTGCCGAAGACCAGCGCGATCCCGTCCTCGCGGGGAAAGAACCTGCGGCCCACATAGGTGGTCAGGGAATAGTTGACGCTGTACAGGATCACCAGCGGCACCGCCAAGATCAACAGTTGAAAGGGATCGCCGATGATGGTGGGCGCCTTGAGGGACATGGCCACGAAGATGATGCCAATGACCCCGAGCAGGGAGATCTGCGGGAAAACCGGAGCGATATCGTTGTTGAACCGGGCCGTGCCAAGCCATTTCTTCAGCGCCACCTGGGTCAGCGCCCCCAGGCCCAGGGGAATGATGATCACCAGCGAGATCTGCTGGATCGTCTTCAGCAGGGGAATGGAGATCTCCCGTCCCATGAGCAGGTTGCCGTAGAAGGGGGTCAGCACGATCCCCGCAATGAGCCCGATGAGGACCATCTTCACCGCAACCTGGGTGTTGCCCTTGGCAAAGCCGGTCCAGGAAATGGTCATCCCGCTGGTGGGGAGCAGGGCGATGAGCAGGAGTCCGAAGGCCATGACCGGATCCTGGGGAAAGAAGAGGCTGCCCAGCCCGAAGGCGAAAAAGGGCATGAACACGAAATTGATCGCCTGAGTCACCAACTGCAGGCGATAGCTGCACTGGTTGAAGATCGCTCCCAGCCTCATGCTGACCATCATGGGGTAGACCATGAGGATGGTGAGGGGGATGACCAAGGGCTTGAGATAGCCCGCGGGGAAGAGATAGCCGTTGATCAATCCCAGGACCATGGAGGCCGCCACGAACCAGACCAGCTTCTTCTTGATCACGGACAGAACATTCCACATAAGGCACTCCTGGTTACGAGCTCTTGCAGGAAGGTCTATTCCCCTGGCTGCATTGCACATGGAACCGCATTGAATGGATTGAAACCCAGGAAAATGAGCTGCCATGCCCTCCTCCCGCGCGCCGAAGATGCTTCGGCAGGGCATGACGCGGCTCAGCGGCGAAGGACCGCTTCCTCTTCGTTGGGATAGCAAAGGGAATGCCATTCTCACGGCACGGGCAGGGCGGTCACCGCGGC
>CAYFSD010000362.1:0-2552 GCA_964345705.1 uncultured Desulfohalobiaceae bacterium | reverse complement strand
TCCTTGGACTCCTCCCGCGGGATCTCTTCGATATCAACGCCGCAGCAGGACCCTTTTCCCCGGCCGGAGAACAGGCCCTTGAGCTTCCCCGTCAATCCGGTCCCGTCCTTTCGCTTGTCCTGTTCCCCGCCGGATTCCGTCGTGTCCAGAATCTGCCTGTACTTCTGCAGCAGCGCTTCCCCGTATTCCGCTTCCTTGTCCCCGGGGATATGGTTCTTTTCCGCCACACGGGAGACAAGCACGTGCTTGATCTCCTCTTCCGGGGCGTCGCCGAGATCCGCCGCCACGCCGCGCAGGGTCTCCTCCAGGCCCTGAATGCCGATTTGCACTCCATTGATCCCGAGATAGGAGATGCTTTGCCCTTGCCGTGGATTCGGGCCACAGCAGCTTCCCGTCATAGAGACCTCCTTTTTAGACAAGATTGAACAAGAAACCCGCGAACACCGCAATGCCCAGAACGGAGAGGATGAAGGCGATGAGCAGCTTGGGCCTGAATATCTTGGCCAGCATGCTCACTTCCGGGATGCTGCACCCCGACCCGCCGATGACCAAGGCCATCACCGGCCCCAGGCCCATTCCTTTCTCCAGGAGGGCGAGGGCAATGGGCACCATGGTCTCCACCCGGATGTAGAGAGGAATGCCCACTACCGCGGCGACGGGCACAGCCCACGCATTCCCTTCGCCCGCCACGCTCGCGATCCACTCCTGCGGCACGAAGCCGTAAATGCCGGCACCGATGGCCACTCCCCCGAGTATATAGGGCAGGAAGGAGTAGAATTGCTGCCAGGCCTCACCCGCGATCCTCTTCATGCGCGCGGGAAAGGAGACGTCTTCGTCGCCGGCTTCCTCCTTCTGCTTGTTCCCCACCACGCGAACGGAGCGAAGGTGTCTTTCCAGGCCCGATCTCTCCCCGCCGATCCCCAGAAGCACCGCCAGAAGGAAGGCGAGCACGGCGTAGGCCAGGGTCACCTCCCAGCCGAAAGCCAGCAGGAAGAGCCCCAGAATAATGGGATTGACCAGGGGCGAGGCAAGCAGGAAGGACATGGTGGATCCGAACCTGGCGCCGGCGTTGAGCATGCCCACCATCAAGGGGATGGTGGAACAGCTGCAGAATGGAGTGACAGCTCCGAAACCGGCCCCCACGAGGCTGCCCCTTTTATCTCCGCTCAAGGCGGCCTGGATTCTGGCTGGAGAGACATATTCCTGAATGACCCCCACCAAAAAGCTCACAAAAAGGAATAGAACCGCCAGCTCAGCAAACAAGTAGAGGAACCAGTACAGGGTCTCTCCCAGTCCGTGCATGGTCGAACTCCTTCTTTCGATTCATTTTGACCGTCTATGCATAGATGGTCAATGTTTGTAGGGAAATTTTTTTCGGTCAGCTGGTCATTCCTGCCCGAAATTCTCCTCCAGAACCACCTTCTGGCATTCCAGCAGGCTCTTGGTGACCTCCATCCAGGCCGAGACCGCCACCCGAAAGGCCTCGCGCCCTCTTTCCGTCAAGGCGTAGACCTTTCTCTGTCGTCCCCTCACGGTTTCGTTTCGGGAAACCACATAGCCGCCGTTCTCGAACTCCCGCAGAACCGGATAGATGGTTCCCTCCGTGGGAGAGCAGCACCCCTCGCTGATCCTCTCCACCGCCCGGGCGATCTCGTATCCGTGCATGGGGGCCTCATGGAGCACCCTCAGGATAAAGAACTTGGACAGGCTCATCTTGATCGTGCCCATCCAGTACTTCTTGCTGGTGTAGTCGTTCATCTCTCCCCCCGGGTGGTTTCCGCTTTTATATGCCTAGACGGTCAATGTGTCAAGTCTCAGGGAATGCGTTTTGAAACAAGGAAGCAACACCTTTCCTCCCTCCGGCTTCGACACCTGAAGGTTCAAAACAAGGCTCCTGTTGCTCCGGAGATGCGAGAGGAATCTGCCGTTGGGGAAGGCCTGCCGAGCCAGCCGTTGGATCTGGTCACGTAGCGGCAGAGGCGGAAGCTGGACATCACCTCCAACGACTGGCGGTCCGTTCTGGAGTCCACAGGGCAGCCCCTGTGCATGCGCAAGGAATAGGCTCGTTCAGGCTTCCGACACAGGGAGCTAGCGGGCGCTTTCACCCGGCCGAAAAAGCGGTACATGGAACGTTACCCGGACATTTGCGACATGACAGGCACCGCACTCAACAGCTTGGCAGGGTGTGCTGCTCCGAGCCCCTGTTTATCCGAGCCATCGAAATGAAGGAGAGGATTTCAGGAAGATGGCCAGAAGGGAGAACTTGTGCCGGATCTTCATTCTGGCGGCTCCCGGCGATCAGGATTGTTGCGCCGCAGCGGATCGGTTTTTCGGACGCGAAGGCCATCCATGCGGAAAGCGTCGGCTTCGGGTTGTTTGAAGACGACCCGCGTCACGCTCCTAGCTCTCTACGGACTGCGGAGCCCGTTAATCATGCCTTTCCCCGGACCCGTCCAGATAGGGATTTCGGCTGTTTTGCCGGAATTCATAGGCCAACCCCTTGTTCAGGCTGCGGCACATGAAGAGCATGAGCACGGTGAAGGGAAGAGCGG
>CAYFSD010000361.1:0-2576 GCA_964345705.1 uncultured Desulfohalobiaceae bacterium | reverse complement strand
CAAGGAGATGATGGAGCTCATGTACGGGGTGCACGAGGACCACAACTGTCCCATGCACCAGGAGCTCCGGGAATGGGCGGAATGATGCCGGAGATCGGAGGTCAGAGATCGGATGTCGGACGGCAGACGCCAGATGCCAGAGGACAGAAGACAGAGGACGGAAAACGGAAGGCTGAGCTGGGCCAAGGGAAAGCGGAGGTGCCATGCTGGAGATCCTGCAGTACAGCTTCATGCAGAACGCCGTGATCGCGGCGCTGTTGGCCAGTCTGGCCTGCGGTCTGGTGGGGGCCCTGGTGGTGGTGAACCGGCTCGTCTTCCTTGCTGGAGGGATCGCGCACACCGCGTACGGCGGAGTGGGGCTCGCCTTCTTCTTCGGGTTGCCGGTGATTCCCTGCAGCTTGGGGGTATCCCTCGTGGCCTCCTGGCTCGTGGCCGGGCTCAGCTATCGCAACAGCGAGAATCTGGACAACATGGTGGGCCTGATCTGGGCCGGGGGGATGGCCCTGGGGATCATCCTGGTGGATCTGTCCCAGGGGTACAACGCCGACCTGATGAGCTATCTCTTCGGCAGCCTCCTCACAGTGACCCGGATGGGGCTCTGGATCACCGCCTGCCTGGTGGCGGTGATCCTGGCCGTGGTCTTCGGGCTGTACAAGCAGTTCTGGATCATGTCCTACGATCCGGAGTTCGCCAGGGCCCGCGGAGTGCGTGTCGGTCTCCTCTACAGCACCCTGCTGTCCCTGGTCGCCCTGACCGTGGTCATCCTGATTCAGGTGGTGGGGCTGATCCTGGTCATCGCCCTGCTTTCCATCCCCTCCTTCATCGCGCGGCATCAGACCGGCTCCATGATCCGCATGATGTTTCTCTCCGCCGGCTGGTCCGCTTTTTTCTGTCTCTTCGGCCTCTGGCTGGCCTATGCGGGAGACATCTCTTCCGGAGCCGGGATCGTGGCCGTGGCGGTGATCTCCGCCCTGGCATACTTCCTGCTCCGCCGCGCTCTGGCAAGTCTGGGGCTGTCTCCTGCCGCCCGATAGGGTGGACCCTTCTGGATGTTTTTTTTGCGACAATTGAAACAGGACAAGTCACTAGGGTCCGGGCTTTTGCAGAAGGACCACCCTGTTGCTGTTCGTCCCCTTGGCGTTGTTGGCAATCCCCCAGATATTGGCGGTCTTGGTGAAGCGCTGCCTGTTGATTAGGACGGCAATACAGGACAGTCCCGCCTCCCGGGCCAGACGGACCACATATTCCTCCAATCGGACCCTGCCCTTTCTGACCTCTCCCACCTCGAAGGCGATCCAGCCTCCCGGCCGGGTGACCCGGTGCAGCTCGCAAAAGACATCCCCCATGACCCGGCACCAGGCCTCGATTCCGGAGAAGACGGAGGGCCTGCCCTCCGCATCGTCCGGGCTCAGCGCGTTGAACCAGGCCCGGAGCCAGTTGTCCCGCTCGTAGTCCACCACATCCAGAAAGGGCGGCGAGGTCACCGTGAGCTGGACGCTGTCCGCGGGAATCTCCTTCAGGCAGCGGGCGTCACGCTCCAGGAGCAGGGCGTTTTTCTCCGCTCGGGCCAGCCGCCGCCGGTCCTCCGGGCCCAGGTCGCGCACAAGCGAGGCCGACTTCTTCAGGATGCGTTGCCTGGTGTCCTTGTACTGGGGCGTCTGTCCCCGCTTTCTGTTGATCTCCCGCTGCCGCTCCCGGCTGACGGCCTGATTGGGGGGCAGGGTGTACACGGAGAAGAAGCCCGGAGAGTGCCCGGTCAGCCGATTGGTGGCCACCATGCGGATCCAGGCGTCCACCTCGTCTTCCCGGCCGTAGTCCCGCCTTTGGAGGAGATAGTCCCGCAGGGAGACGATCTCCGCCTCGGTGTCCGGGTGGTAGAACATGGACAGATCGAGCTCCGCGTGACTGCTGGAATCCAGGGCAATGGCCGCCAGCCTTTGCCGAAGGGCCTCGGGTGACGGAGGGGCGAGCCTGGGGCGGGTGAAGATCCGGCTGACGGGGTTCACGTCGTTGGCCACCACGTTCCTGCCCAGCAGGGCGGCTTCGATCGGGGTAGTGCCCCTGCCGCTGAAGGGGTCCAGGACCGTGTCTCCCTCCCGGGTGAGCAGGCGGATGAAGAAGCGGGGAAGCTGCGGCTTGAAGCAGGCGCGGTAGGAGATCTCGTGCAGGGAGTGGGCCTGTCGCTGCTTGGCGGTCCAGAATTCGTTGATGACGTATTCCACTGGGCCGCCGGGCAGATCCACCTCCTCCACCAAGGAGACATCACGGGGAGCCTCTGGGTCCGGAGACGCTTCCGCCGGGCAGAAGGTCGTAAGGTGGTCGCGTAGGGTCTGTGCGGAGCTCAAATGGATTCCCGTTTTGTTTGCCTTCGTTGTCCCTTCCTTGCGAGGAGGCCTTGCGGCGTCTCCCGCTCCGCTTCAGCCTCCCTGCTGTCCGTCGGCCGGGCCAAGAATAGTCCCAGGGAAGGGGTGCGTCAAACAGGGCCATTGGGGAAAGCCATGGCTCCGGCCATGTCCCTGTGGCCGTGCTGGCACAACAGGGCTGGGGCGTTGACAGGAAAGGGAAATAACGAGACA
>CAYFSD010000360.1:0-2586 GCA_964345705.1 uncultured Desulfohalobiaceae bacterium | reverse complement strand
TCCCGCATGAAGGGATAGCGGAAGTCCTTCGGCGGATCGAAGTTCTCCTTGATCGCTCGTTGGGAGACCCAACGGACCAGATTGAACATGGATCCGGCCTTGTCATTGGTCCCGGAAGCCCTGGCGCCGCCGAAGGGCTGCTGACCCACGATGGACCCGGTGGGCTTGTCGTTGATGTAGAAGTTGCCCGCAGCGTGGGTGAGCACTTCCGTAGCGCGATCGATGGCGGCCCGATCCCTGGCGAAGATCGCCCCGGTCAGCCCGTACTGGCTCGTTTGATCGCAGAGGCGCAGGACCTCTTCGAAGCTCTCGGTGGTGGGGTAGAGGGTAACCACCGGACCGAAGATTTCCTCTTCCATGGTCTGGAAGTGCGGATTGTCCGTCTCGATGATGGTCGGCTGGATGAAGTAGCCCGTGGAATCGTCGGCCTCGCCGCCACTCAGGATTCTCGCTTCGCTGCTCGCCTTGGCCTCCTCAATGTAACCCTTGATCTTGTCGAAAGAGGACTTGTCGATCACGGCGTTCATGAAGTTGGAAAAGTCCTCCACGTCGCCGACCCTGACCGAGCGCACCTCCTCCAGGAGCCTCTCTTTGAGCTGGGGGTACAGGGATTGCGGGATATAGACCCTGGAGACGGCGGAGCATTTCTGGCCCTGATACTCGAAGGCGCCTCGAATTATGGCCGCGACAACGGCCTCGACATCCGCGGTTTCGTGGGCCACGATGAAATCCTTGCCTCCGGTTTCCCCGACGATTCGGGGATAGGAACGGTAGGTCCCGATGTTATCGCCCACTGTTTTCCACATGTTCTGAAAGACCGCAGTGGATCCGGTGAAATGGATTCCGGCCAGATGCTCGCTCCGCATAGCGGTGGGTCCGACAACCGAGCCTGGGCCGGGGATGAAGTTGATCACCCCACCGGGCAGGCCGGCTTCCATAAAGATGCGCATCAGGTGGTAGGCCGGGTACACTGCGGAGGAGGCCGGCTTCCACAGCACCACGTTGCCCATCAAGGCTGGACAGGAGGGAAGGTTGCCGGCAATGGCCAGGAAGTTGAAGGGAGTGGCCGCGAAGACGAAGCCCTCCAACGGCCTGTGTTCGAGGCGGTTCCAGGTCCCGTCAGGCGAGTACGGGGGTTGCTGGCTGTAGAGCTGTTGCAGGTAGTCGGAATTGAAGTTCAGGAAATCGGTCAGCTCGCATACGGACTCGATTTCCGCCTGATGGGGGGTCTTGCTCAGGCCGAGCATGGCCGCGGCGTTGATGGTGGTCCTGTACCGCGTGCTCACCAGATACGCCGTTTTTTTCATGACAGCCACACGGGTTTCCCAGGGCGTACGGGCCCATTCATCCTTGGCCTCGAGGGCGGCCTCTATGGCCATGGTCACTTCCCGTTCCCCGGCCAAATGGTACTTGGCCAGGACATGGCCGTGATTGTGCGGCATGACGGACTCGGCCGTGTTGCCGGTGTAGATTTCCTCCCCCCCGATGATGAGAGGGATCTCGATTTCGCGGCTCTTCAGCTCCTTGAGCTTGGCCTTGAGCTCCTTGCGTTGCGGCGTGCCGGGCTCATAGTGGCACACTGGCTCATTGACCGCCGTGGGGACTTTGGGGATTTGATTCATCATACCGGGACTCCTTATCTTCTGGCGTACAGGGGTTGCTTGTTACGGGAAGCGGCCGACAGGGAGCTGTCGGACCGTTCCTGTCTGGAAAGCATTTTCCTTCCGAAATGCATGACATGCCATTGGGCCAGGATCCTGGCTTCATTGACCTGTCTCCTGCGAAAGATGTCCACAACATCGTAGAAGAACTGGACGTTTTCCCGCATGTCCTCTGGACTCATTTCCAGGTGGTCCTCATAGTATTTCAGGATGTTGGCATGAACGGATTTGGCGATCATGAGATAGACAGGATTGCCGGTAATGCGGGCCAGCTCGATGTGAAAGGATTGATCGAGGGCATAGAACTTGCGATATTCGGGGTGATCGGTGTTGAGGTAAGCGGCGGCCGACTCGGTGATGGAATGGAGGTGAGCCATATCTTCAGAAGTGGCTTTCTGCGCGGCGAGGGCGGTGATATCCCCTTCCACGGACTGGCGGAACTGCGAGAGGTGCTCCAGGCACACATCTTGGGAGCGGATGAGAATGGCTAGGCTCTCGCTGGCGTGCTCCGTGGTGATGTTGCGGACGAAAATACCGCCCCGATTGCCCTTCTTGATCTCGATTAGCCCGCGATCCTCCAGCACCCGCAGGGCCTCGCGCAGCGTTCCCCTGCTTATGTCGAAGCGTTCCTTGAGCTTTCTTTCCGAGGGAAGCATGTCCCCATTGGAGATGTCCCCGTCCAGGATGGCGTCCTGGATTAGCTGGACCACATCCTGAAATCTCCTGTTTTGCGGAGCTTTTGGGTTTCCGGCTGAGGGGGCTGTCCGGTAAGAGGTCGCCATGGTGTCCTTCTTTTCCATATTTGAAGGTTAAACCATTGATGGCAAAAATGCTATCTATTGTCAAGAACGCTGTTCATAAAATAAGATGTAGTCGTGTGTCTCTGGTGGCCTGTGAGTTGTTGCATCCTGATTGATCAGGGTCC
>CAYFSD010000359.1:0-2594 GCA_964345705.1 uncultured Desulfohalobiaceae bacterium | reverse complement strand
TGTAGATGAAAATGGGCATAGTCCTCTCCTTTCTGGGAAAGCGTGGCGCGTCCCGTCCGGAAACCCTCACGCGGACGGAGCGGGATCCGCTTCGTGCGCTGCTCGGGGAAGAAGCGCGAACATCAGTGGAGGATAACGCGTCCTCTCGGTTTCCTTTTCCAAGAGAGCAAGGACTGGTTTCCGAAGGGAAACCGGCATGGCGGATGGGCGTACGGCCCGACAGATTCGCGAAGGGAAGGAGCGTGTTGCCTTCACCGCGAAATCGATTTATCGTGACGCCGGTGCGGACAGGACGGCGGACGTCATGCCCTCGAGTCGCGCCCGAAACACAACAGGCCCCTCTCGAGGACCCGGTAGACGACCAAGCGCAAGGCCCTGTTTCCGGATTTGTTGCAGCAAATCCGCCGCGGGATCAACCCCGAAAGCTCAGCCCGCCGGGCAGTCCGTCGCGGGCAAACTACTACAAGCCGAGCCAAAGCGCAATGAGATCCCGGATATCCGTGATACCGGAACCGCACCCACCCGATCCGGACCAGACTCCCAAGGACACGGCATGCGCTACTACGCCTTGATTCCAGCCAGATACGCCTCGACCCGCTTCCCAGGCAAACCTTTGACACCGATCCTGGGACAGCCTATGTTCGAGCGCGTTGTGCGCAGGGCCGAAAAGTGCTCCCTGTTTTCCGGGGTGTATGTGGCCACGGACGACGAGCGGATCGCTAGAGAGGCGGACAAGCGGGACATCCCCTTCGTCCTGACCCGCGGGGATCACCAGAGCGGAACGGATCGCGTGCTGGAAGCGGCCGAAGGCCTCGGTCTGGAGGAGGACGCGGTCGTGGCCAATATCCAGGGCGACGAGCCGACCCTTTTGCCCGGCATGCTCACTCGGCTCCTGGAGCCCTTTCGCGACCAGGCCGTGCAGGTCACCACCCTGGCCAAACGGATCACGGCGGAGGAGGCACAAAACCCCGACCTAGTCAAGGTTGTGCTCAGCCGCCAGGGACAGGCCCTGTACTTCTCCCGCTCCCCGGTGCCCTATGCCCGGGACCCGGAATGGGCCGCCTACTGGGGGCACATCGGCCTGTATGCCTATCGCATGCCGATCCTCTGCTCCTTCGCCCGAATGGAGCAAAGCCCCCTGGAACGGGCGGAAAAATTGGAACAGCTCCGGCTCCTGGAGGCGGGGATTCCCATCCATGCCGTCCCCACGGACCACGAAGGGCACGGGGTGGACTCGCCCCGGGATGTGCCGATAGCGGAAAAAATCATACAGGAGCAACAGCGATGCGAGCGATCCTAGGCCTGGAAGACGGAACCTGGTTCGAGGGAAGCTCATTCACCGGAGACGGCGAGACCCGCGGGGAGGTGATCTTTAACACGGGCATGACCGGGTATCAGGAGGTCCTGACCGATCCCTCCTACGCCATGCAGCTGGTGTGCATGACCTACCCCCACATGGGCAACTACGGGATCAACCCCGAGGACGGTGAATCGGACAGGGTCCAGGTGGCGGGCTTCATCGTGGGAGAATGCTGCAAGCGGCCCTCCAACTGGCAGAGCACAGAGTCCTTGCCGCAGTATCTCGTGCGCCACGAGGTCCCCGGCATCGAGGGCATCGACACCCGGGCCCTCACGCGCCACATCCGCATCCGCGGGGCCATGCGGGCCTGCATCTCCACCCGGGAGCGGGACCCAGAGCGCGTGGTGGCCAAGGCCAAGGAAATCCCCCCCATGGAGGGGCTCAACCTGGTGGAGAAGGTGGGGCCCAAGGCCCCTTACCTCTGGACTGCCGAGGGACCGCAAGAAATTCGGATCGACGCGGACAGCTCCCCCTGGCCGAACCGCGGGCCGCGCGTCGCGCTGCTGGACATGGGGGCCAAACGGAACATCATGCGTCTCTTGACGGAATGCGGCATGGATGTTCTGGGGCTGCCGCCCTGGTCCACGTACGAGGATATTGTCCGCCTCGCTCCGGACGGCGTTTTCCTGAGCAACGGCCCGGGCGATCCGGCCCCCCTGCCGGACATCCGCCAAACAGTCTCCCGCTTGATGGAGGACTATCCCATGGGCGGGATCTGCCTGGGGCACCAGATCCTGGGCCTCTGTCTGGGCGGGGAGAGCTTCAAGCTCAAATTCGGGCACCACGGGGTCAACCATCCGGTGCGAGACCTGGCCTCCGGACGTATCGAGATCACCTCCCAGAACCACGGCTTCTGCGTGGACCTGTCCCACAGGCAGGACGTAACCACCACCCACATCAACCTGAACGACAACACCCTGGAGGGCTTCCGCCACAAGGAGAGGCCCATCATGGCGGTACAGCACCACCCCGAGGCCGCTCCCGGCCCCCACGACTCCAGGGGATTCTTCCGCGAGTTCGCGGACATGGTCCAAACCAGAAGACGGAAGACAGAGGACGGATGACAGAGGTCGGATCGGAGGTCGGCGGTCGGAGATCAGAGGTCAGAGATCAGAGGTCGAACGCCAGACGTCAGACGTAAGACGCCAGAGAAAAGACGACAAAAGGCGAAGGTCGGATGTCGGATGTCGGATGTCGGATCGGAAGACGGTAGGACAGGGAGGATCCCATTTCC
>CAYFSD010000358.1:0-2595 GCA_964345705.1 uncultured Desulfohalobiaceae bacterium | reverse complement strand
ACCCGAGGGAGCGGCCCCGTCCCGCCTGCACGGCAATCATTTTCCCACCCCGGACCCGGCCGGACCAGGGAATCGTCCGGGCCAACCGACCGAAGCGGGTAACAGCAAGGAACCGATGGACACATCCATGAACACCGGGAAACGCCTGGGCACCCTGTGCCTTCTGCTGACGGCTCTTCTGGCCCTGTCCGCATGCGCCCGGCTCACCAAAGGCCCCGCGTTCCCGCGCTCAAAACCGGCCGCGGTGAGCCCCGAAGCCAAGGCGACATTCAACTACCTCAAATACCTGGAGCTGCAGCGAGAGGGGAAAACGGAAAAGGCCCTGCAGGCCCTGCGCCAAGCCAGCGAGCAGGCGCCCTCGCCCCAGCTCTATCTCGAGCTGGCCCGGTCCTATTGGGAGGAGGGCCGGCCGGACAAGGCGCGGGAGACGATCAAGGCCGGGTTGCAGAAGTTCCCCGGACAGGGCGACCTGGTGCGCCATCTGGCCCGGCTCTCCATTGAGCAGGACAGGCTGGACAACGCCACCTCGCTCTTGAGTGTCTATCTCCGCAAGCACGGTGGGGATCCGCAGACCGTGGCCGATCTGGCCCAGATCTTTCTGCGCGAGGAGCGCTACGCCAAGGCGAGGGAGCTGCTACAGAGCGTTCCGGAAGATCGCCGAACCCCGCAGATCCACTATCTGCTGGGCCAGACCTATCTGGAGCAGGGACGGCCCGAACGGGCCATCCCCGATTTTCGCGCGTCTGTGGAGGCCGATCCGAACTATCTCCAGGCCTGGGCCCAACTGGGGTACGCCCGGGAGGAGAGCGGGGACTACGCCCAGGCCAAACAGGCCTATTCCGTGCTCCTGAACAAGGGCAGCCAAAGCGGGGAGCTGCGGCTCAAGCTGATCGATCTGGAGCTCAAGCTCAACAACCCGGACCGGGCCATGAGCCATGTCCGACAGGGCCCATCGAGCAGGGACTTTCTCTTCCGGGCCAGCGCCATCTTTCTGCAATCCGAGTTCTACGGCCGTGCGGAGGAAGCCCTGGATCTGCTGCCCAACTCGGCCCTGGACACCGGGCGGGGCCTGTACTATCGGGCCGTGATCTCCCTGCGCCTGGACGAGGCCCCCCGGAAGGCCCTGGATCTGCTGGACCGCATTCCGGCCTCCTCGGAAATCCACCAGGACGGGCTGCTGCTCAAGGCCCGGATCCTCTTCGACAACCGGGACACGGACAAGGCGCTCCAGGCCGCCCGCCAGGGACGGCGGGAGCACCCGACGAGCTCCGCCTTCTGGCTCCTGGAGAGCCGGATCCTCCTGGAGCGGGAGGATCCGGCTCAAGCCCGGAAGATCCTGCGCCGGGGCCTGGACAATGTCTCCAGCCCGCTGGATCTGTGGTCCCAGCTCGCCATTGTGGAACACGAGCTGGGCAACACCGAGGCCGCCCTGCGCCACATGCGGCGGCTTCTGGACGAGGATCCGGAAAACGCCTCCGCGCTGAACTTCATCGGGTACACCCTCGTGGAACAGGAACGGGACCTGGAGAAGGGCGGCCGCCTCATCCGCCAGGCCCTCCAGATCGATCCGGGCAATCCCTACTACCTGGATTCCCTGGCCTGGTACCAGTTCAAGGCGGATGAGCCGCACAAGGCCTGGGAAACAATCCAGAAGGCCGTGGCCCAGGTCCGGAAGGATCCCACCTTATGGGAGCACTACGCGGATATCGCCCGCAGCCTGGACAAACGGGAAGAAGCCCGGGAGGGCTACGAAAGGGCCCTCGAGCTGAACCCGGACAATCCCGGAGCGCTCCGGGACAAGCTCACGAGCATCCATAAGTGATGAAACGAAACGGATCGCCCCGCGCCCTACTTCCGGCCGCATCCTCGGCCTGGTTCCTCCTCGGCGCCTGTCTGGCCCTTCTGGCGGCGCTCGGTGCCTGCGCCCCCCTGCACAAGGAGTCACCCCGCATCCCCCGCGGCGAGGCCGACAGCACCTGGACCGCCTTCTGGTCCGACCAGGATCGGCTGGCCCCCCTGCCCGGGGCCTCCCTGAAGGGGAGCCTGAACATCTTTACCCCGGAGCAGAAGCGGCGGGTCACCTTCGAGCTGTGGGGCAATCCGCCCACCCCGCTGCGACTGCATCTGCGGGCCGGAATGGGGGCGACCATTTCCCTCTGGGAGATACGCGCGAATCGGGTTCAAATCTTCTCTCCCCACGAGAATCTGGCCTATATCGCGGAGAGCTCCGCCGGCGCGACCGCGGCCATGGGGATGCGCCTTCCCTTCGGCCTGCCCCGGATGATGCAGCTTTTGACCGACAGCTGGGACGACCTGCTCCCGCGGGAATACGAACGCGCGGAAGTGGTGCCGGGACAGGGGTACGCCTTTTATTTCTCCGGAGAGCAGCGGATTCATCGCGTGGTCCTGGATGAGACGGGCCGGGTGGTTTCCCTGTCCGGGGACCGCCCCTATGCCTGGACCCTGGAGCGCAAGGACCCCACCTCCAGGGAAGGCCGCAGCCTGAGCCAGCGCGTGGAGCTGACCACGGAGCGCGACGAGGAGCTGATTCTGCGGGTCAAGGAATTCGAGCTCCGCGAGGAGCCGTGGCCCGAG
>CAYFSD010000357.1:0-2597 GCA_964345705.1 uncultured Desulfohalobiaceae bacterium | reverse complement strand
TCCAGATCCTGGGTCTCATCGAGCTGGGCGACTCCGCGGTCGTGGTGCGCACCCGGTTCAAGACCACGCCCTTCCGGCGCTGGTTCCTGGAGCGCGACTTCCGGCGCAGGCTCAAGAACCGCTTCGACGAGCTGGGCATCGAGATCCCCTATCCACACAGCACCGTGTACTTTGGCGAGGACAAGCAGGGCCGTGCCTCGCCCGCGCGCATCGAGGTCATGCAGCGTGGGGACGCCGAGGATCCCGAGACGTAGCCCGGCAGCCCCACGGCCAGCGCGAGCCGGCACCCACGGCGTATCCCTGACACCGGATTCCGCGAAGATCAAGGCGAAGCAAGTGATGACGACACGACGGAAGGAGGCCCCTCAGGGGCCGAAGCGTACACGCAGAGGGAAAGCGCTGGGGACCAAGGAGGCAGGGCCTCGGCGCGGCGCGAGGGCTCTGCCCGGATGGGATGCCTCTCCCCCGCCACTGCTCGCGGTGAACGGTGACTGGGGGGAGAGCCCGGATGCCGAAACCGAGGTCGAGGAGGAGCTGGATTTCGGCCTCTCCGGAGTCAACTATCTCTGCAAGTTCTCCCGTCGCAGGATCACCTCTTCCTCGGAGCGGATCGTGGTCAGCGGCCAGCACGTGCACATCTGCGCCAACCCCTACGGGCTGCTCTTCGAGGTGGGCTGCTTCGCCCGGGCCCCAGGATGCCAGGTGACCGGAGCCCCGACCACGGAGTTCACCTGGTTTCCCGGATACGCTTGGTCCATCGCCCTCTGCGTTGGCTGCGCCAACCATCTCGGCTGGCACTACACCGGACAGCCGCCTGCCGAATTCTTCGGGCTCATCCTGAGCCATCTGGTGGAGGAGTCGTCCCAGCCTTGAGAAGCTCCCGCTCCACTCCCTCCGGGACCAGCCAGGCCAGGCTCCTGTTGCGGCGCAGCCTGTCCCGGATCAGGGTGCTGCTGATATCCAGACGGGGCATGTCGATGCTCTGCAGGCTCGTGCCTCCGGAGAGCTCCCAGCAAGGGGGATCCTCCCGGACCGTCTCCGCCGAGGGGAACCACTCGGCCACAAAGGCATGGATGGAATCGCGGCTCTCCCTTTCGCGGGAGGCCACCAAGAGATGAGCCAGCCCGGGAATCCGCTCCCAACGGTGCCACTTGGGCAGGTGGAGGAACTCGTCTTCCCCCAGGACAAAGAAGATCGCCGCCTCCGGCTCCGAGGCGTGGTATTCTTTCAGGGTGTCCACGGTGTAGGACGGGCCGTCCCGCCGGCCCTCCAGGGGGTTGACCTCCAATCCGAGCCTGCCCCGTACAACCAGCTCCAGATGGCGGCATCTCTCGGAAAAGGGCCACAACTGGGAGCCCTCCTTGTGCGGCGGCCTGGCCGCGGGCACCAGATCCAGGCGGTCCAGGCCGGCCTGCTCCCTCGCCTCCACGGCAAGCCGCAAGTGGGCGTTGTGCACCGGATTGAAGCTGCCTCCCAGGATCCCGATCTTCTTTTGCGCCATAAAACCTGCCGCCTTCCCTCTCCCTGGCTAGGATCCAATTTGAAGCAACGCCGCAATGGAAAGATTGGGGGCGGCCTGCTACTCCCTGATCTGCCCGCCGCCAAAAAGGACGAACTTGCTGCCGGTCAGCTCCCGAACGCCCATGGGGCCGTAGGCGTGCAGCTTGGAGGTGCTGATGCCGATCTCCGCGCCCAGGCCCAGCTGCCCCCCGTCGTTGAATCGGGTGGAGGCGTTGATCAGGGTCAGGGAGGCGTCCACCTCGCGGAGGAAACGCATGGCCCGATCGTGGTCCCGGGTCAGGATGGCCTCGGTATGGTTGGAGCCGTACGCCGCGATGTGCTCCTGGGCCTCGTCCTGGCCGGAAACCACCTTGACCGCGAGGACCAGGTCCAGGAACTCGTACCCGAAGTCCCCGTCCTGGGCGGGCTCGGCCGCCTGTCCCAGATGGGCCAGGGCCCGCTCCTCGGCCCGGAGGGCCACCCCTTGCGGGGCCAGCCTCTTTTCCAAAGCGGGAAGGAAATCGACGGCCACGTCCTCGTGCACCAGCAGGCACTCCACCGCGTTGCACACCCCCGGCTTCTGCACCTTGGCGTTCTCCACGATGTCCAGGGCCCGCTCCAGATCCGCATCGCGGTCCACGTAGATGTGGCACACCCCTTTGTAGTGCTTGAGCACCGGCATGCGGGCCTGGTCCATGACCGTCCGGATCAGGCCCTCCCCGCCGCGGGGAATGACCACGTCGATGTAATTCTCCAGATGCAGCAGGGCCCGCACCGCTTCGCGCTCCGTGGTGGGCACCAGCTGAAGCGCCTTCCCGGGGAGGCCGCTCTCCTCCAGGGCCCTGGAGAAGAGATCCGCCAAGGCCCGATTGGAGCGCTGCGCCTCGGAGCCGCCGCGCAGGATGGTCCCGTTGCCCGCCTTGAGACAGAGGATCCCCGCCTCCACGGTCACGTTGGGCCGGGATTCGTAGATCATGGCCACCACCCCCAGGGGGATGACCATGCGCCCCACGAGCATGCCGCCCTGCCGCTTCCACATGGACTCGATGCTGCCCACGGGGTCCTCCAGCCGGGCCACCTCCCGGCAGGACCCGGCC
>CAYFSD010000356.1:0-2597 GCA_964345705.1 uncultured Desulfohalobiaceae bacterium | reverse complement strand
GAAGGCCGAGGAATCGGAGTACAACTGGCAGTCGGTGGAGCTCCAGGTGCGCATGGGCGAGCCGGTTCGGGGCGTTCTCCAGGAGCTGGAATCCGAGAAGTACGATCTCGCGGTGATCGGCAGGCGCGGGCACGGCAAGTCCCGGAACGACCGTATGGGCGGAGTGGCCCGGGAAGTCATCAACGGGGCCGGAGTGCCCGTCTTCGTGGTGGACCAGCAGCCGAGGGCGAGCCGGTTCATGTGATTCCGTGCTTGGAAAGGCGGTAGCGAAGCTGGCGGAAGCTGAGGCCCACCAGCTCTGCCGCCTTTTTCTTGTTCCCCTGCGTGCGCTCCAGGGCGCTCGTGAGGATGTCCCGGTCAATGCGTTCCAGATAGCTGTCCAGGGAGAGCTCCCCGCTCAGGACCCGTTCCTCCTCAGGCGAGGATTGGGGGGTGCTGCGCTCGTAGATCACCAGGGAGGAGGGAGTGATGTACGGCCCGGACTCCAAAGCCACCGCGCGCTCGACGATGTTCTCCAGCTCCCGCACGTTCCCTGGGTAATGATAGGTTCGCAGCTTGTGCTCGGCCCCGGTGCTGAATCCCTTGATGCTCTTGCCCTGTTCCCGGCAGAACCGCTGCAGCAGGTGGTCGGCCAGAAGGAACAGGTCCTCTTCCCGCTCCCTGAGCGGGGGCAAATGAATGATCACTCCGCTTAAGCGATAGTAGAGATCCTCCCTGAGGCTTCCCTCCGCGACCTCGGTCTCCACATCCCGGTTTGAGGCGCCGATGAACCGGATGTCGGCCTGAACGCTCTCCGTGGCCCCCAGAGGGGTGAAGGTGCCGTCCTGGAGGCAGCGGAGGAGCTTGACTTGTAAATTGGCGCTCAGGTCCGCGACCTCGTCCAAAAGAAAAGTTCCCTGATCCGCTTTTTCCAGGAGCCCGGCCTTGGCCTGGCCCGCTCCGGTGAAGGCCCCCTTGCGGTATCCGAAGAGCTCGCTTTCGATAAGGGTCTCGGGCACGCCGCCGCAATTGATGGCCTGGAAGGGTTTGTTCCTTCGTTCGCTGTTCTCGTGGATGGCCCGGGCGATGAGCTCCTTTCCCGTTCCGGATTCGCCGGTGATCAGGGCGTTGATCCCGGTGGGGGCGATGCGCGAGACCAGGGAAAAGACCTCGCGCATCCTCGCGCTCTCCCCGAGAATGGGGGTGCTCCTTCCCTGTACCCGGATGCGCAGCTGGAGGTCCTCCTCCCGGGGGCGCGTCTCCTCCAGGATCTGGCCCACCTGGAGCAGGAATTCCTCCACGTCAAAGGGCTTGGAGATGTAGTCCCTCGCCCCGAGCTCGAGGGCCTGCAGCGCGGTCTTGCGGTCGGCGTACGCGGTGATCATGAGCACCGGCGGAACGCGCTCCCTCTCCCGGATCCGGTGCAGCAGATCCAGGCCGCTCTCCCTGCCCAGACGCAGATCCGCGATGACCAGATCGAAGCGGCTCCGGGCCATGAGCCGAAGCGCCCCGTCAATGTCCGCGGCGCTTTCCGCCTCGTGCTCCCGGTTGGACAGGGCGATCTCCAAAACTTCCTGAAGGCTGGGGTCGTCGTCCACGATAAGGATTCTGCCCATAGGCGCTCACATTTCCTTGCCCTGACAGGCCGCCCCAAATTTTTCCATTGCGGCGTTGATTCAAAAGACCCCGTGCCCGTGGATGCTGAGGTATTGGGATGGTGAATGGTTACCCCATTTTTATCCCTTCCCCGACGCGCTACGAGGCGGCCTCCTCCGGGAATGCTCCGAAGATGGCCTCTCCCCGCCTGCAGTTGAGCTTGATACGTCCCGGAAGCTCCTGATTCAGGCAGGGGGTGTTCTTGCCACGGGAGCGCATGGTTTCCGGAGTCGGTGTCCACGACTCGCGGGGATCGAAGAGGACTAGGTCCGCTGGATCCCCGGACCGGAAGCCGTTGGCCGCCAGGCCGAAGATCCGGGCCGGGCCGCTGCACCAGAGACGGAGGAGATCCTTCTGGGTCAGGACGCCGTCCTGGACCAGCCCCCAGCACAGGGAAAGGGCGGTGTCCAGGCCGGAGATCCCGTTGGGCGCGGAGGAGAGGGGAACCTCCTTCTCGAAGGGGGCGTGCGGGGCGTGATCCGTGACCAGGATGTCCACGATCCCCTCTCTCACGGCCTGACGCAGGGCGGTAACGTCGTCGCTCGTCCCCAGCGGGGGATTGACCTTGGCCAGGGGACCCAGCTCGGCCGCCGTCTCCTCGGTCCAGAGGAGATAGTGCGGGCAGGTCTCGGCGGTCACGGGCACGCCCTTGTTCTTGGCCCAGTGGATGAGCTCCACGGATTCCCTGCGGCTGATGTGGGCCAGATGCACCGGGATGTCCAGATAGGAGGCCAGAAGGATGTCCCGGGCCACCTGGATGCTCTCGGTGATGCTGGGAACCCCCCGCAGGCCCAATCGGTCGCTTATTGCCCCCTCTCCGATCACCCCCTCCGGGCTGAGGCCGGGGTCCTCGCAGTGGTCGACGACCGGCAGGCGCAGGTCCGCGCTGTATTCCAGGGCACGGCGCATGAGGCCGGAGTCGGCGACAGGCACGCCGTCGTTGGAGAAGGCCGCGCATCCGG
>CAYFSD010000355.1:0-2603 GCA_964345705.1 uncultured Desulfohalobiaceae bacterium | reverse complement strand
AGGAGGAAGAAGGCCGCGGCGGCGACCAGGATAATGACCGCGACGGTTTGCATGGAGTGTGCTCCTTCTCCGGGTGGGGCCCGGAATTGTATTTTTACCCTGTCAGGCCGTTGAAAATCTTCCAATTGCGGCGTTGTCCGGCATTTATTTGAGTTGACAAAGGGGCGTCTGATTGACTTGTCTTCACAAATAGGTGCCGGATTCAAACTCTCACGTAGGCTAACTACGCTACGACCTTGCCCGGCACTCACTTTTTTTGTTTGCTCGTAATATATTGAACTTCGGTAAAAAGTAAGTGCCGGGTCGCGCCTTGCACTTGGAATTTTTGAACGGCCTGCCTAAAAGGACATTTTCAACAGTCTGCTATCCGAGGGGAAACAGATTGCCCAGCTGATAGATGCCAGCAGCCAGAATGAAGGCCAGGCCGGTGTTGAAGGCCACGGAGAAGGCGGCCCATCTCCAGCTCGACTCCCTGGCCAGGGTGACCACGGTCACGAAGCAGGGGGCGTAGAGCAAAACAAAGACCATGAGGCTCATCCCTGTCAGCCGAGTGAACCCCGGGTCCCGGGCCAGCTTGTCCGCGAGGGGCGCGGCGTTCTCCGGGCCGGCTTCCTGCAGGGAGTAGGCCGTGCCCAGGGTGGAGACGATGACCTCCTTGGCCGCGAATCCCCCGGCCAGGGCGATGTTGGTCCGCCAGTCGAATCCCGCGAGCCGGCTCACCGGCTCCAGGGAGGTGCCCACCCAGCCGGCCAGGGAGTGCTTGAGCTCGGCCTGAGAACGCTCGGCCCGGATCTGCCCCAGCCTGTCCTTCAGGGCCTGAGCCCGCTGCGTCCCTTCGGCCCGGTCCAGCTCGGCCTTGACGGTCTCCCGGCGCTCCTGGAAGGCGGCCCGGTCCTCCTGCGGCAGCCCGGGAAAGGTCATGGCCGCCCAGATGACGATGGACAGCCCCAAAACAATGGTACCCGCCTTTTTGATGTACTGCCAGACCCGCTGCCAGGTATGGGTGATCACGGCCCGGAGCGTGGGCAGCCTGTACGGGGGCAGCTCCAGGACGAAGGGGGTCGCCTCCCCGCGGATCAGGGTGGTGCGGAGCAGCAGGGCCGTGAGCAGGGCGGCGACCCAGCCCAGCAGGGTGACGGCGAAGAGCACCTCCGCGGAGCGGTGCGGGAAGAAGGCACCGGCCAGGAGAATGAAGACCGGGACCTTGGCCCCGCAGGAGAGAAAGGGTGCCGTGAGCAGGGTGGCCAGCTTCTCCTTGGGGCTGCGCAGGGAGCGGGTGGCCATGAGCCCGGGAACGGCGCACCCGCCCGGGATGCCTCCGGAGATGACGAAGGGCATGATGGAGGAGCCGTGCAGCCCGAAGGCCCGGAAGATCCGGTCCAGCATGTAGGCCATGCGGGCCATGTACCCGGAGTCCTCCAGAAAGGTGATGCCCAGGAACATGATCAGGATCAGGGGCACGAAGCTGAGCACTCCGCCCACGCCGTCGATGACCCCGGAGACCAGGAGGGAGCGCAGCAGCCCCTCCGGCAGGAGGTCGTGTGCTCCCTGCCCCAGCCAGGCGAAGAAGGCCTCCACCCAACCCAAGGGGACGTCCCCCACGGCAAAGGTGACCTGGAACAGCCCGTAGAGCACGGCCAGCATGATCATCGGACCCAGGGCCTTGTGGGTGAGGATATGATCCAGCTTGTCCGAGAGGCTCGCTCCGTCCTCTCGTTTTCGGCTGAGAACTCCCTCCTGCAGAAGGGAGGCGATATAGGCGTAGCGCTGATCCGCGATGACCCCCTCGGGCTCGATGCCCAGCTTCTGGCGGCAGTGCTCCGCGGCCCGCTCCGCGGCGGCCTCCAGCTCGGAGGCGATGCCTTCGTGCTGTCGGCCCAGGGCGATGATCTGCTCGTCTCCCTCCAAATACTTCAGGGCGATCCAGCGGGCGGGATAGAGGTGGGTAAGGAACTGCTCTTGCCGGATACGTTCGGCCATGTCCTCCAGAAAGGGGTCCAGCTCCGGGCCGTAGGAGATGGCCAGCGGCTGCCAGCGGGTTCCCTCTCCGGCTGCCGCGGTGCGCACCGCTTCGGCCAGCAGCTCCTCGCGGCCCAGGCCGCTTTTGGCCACGGTCTCCACCACGGGAACCCCGAGCGCCTCGGCCAGCTTGCCGGTGTCCGGACGCCTGCCGTTCCTCTCTGCCTCGTCCATCATGTTCAGCGCGAGCACCAGGGGCACGCCCAGCTCCAGGAATTGCATAGCAAGATAGAGATTCCGCTCCAGGTTGGTGGCGTCGAGCACATCCACCACCGCGTCGGGGCGCTCCCGGACCAGGGCATCGCGGGCGGCGAGCTCTTCCTGGGAATAGGCGGTGAGGGAATAGGTGCCGGGCAGGTCGGCCACCTGGATGAGCCTTCCGTTGTACCTGGCCTGCCCCTCTCGTTTTTCCACGGTGATGCCCGGATAGTTCCCCACCTGCTGCCTGCCCCCGGTCAAAGCGTTGAACAGGGTGGTCTTGCCCGAGTTGGGGTTCCCGGCCAGGGCCAGGCGCATGCCTTGCTGCTTCATGGCGTCTCTCCTCGCCGCTTGGTGCTTTCGCCGTGACCTGCTGTGAGGCTCGG
>CAYFSD010000354.1:0-2619 GCA_964345705.1 uncultured Desulfohalobiaceae bacterium | reverse complement strand
GATGTCAGACTATGTATCCGTTGCTTGATTCCAGCCGATAGCAGCCTACCGCCTCAGGAACAAAGCTCAGATGCCATGATGAAACCCGGCGTAGTGCTGCAGCCGCCTTCGCCTCGCTCAATTTCCATTATAATCCGACAAGTTAGACACATTCTCATACCAAAAACCGCACACAGGACCGCGCCATGTATCTCAGCCTGAACTGGCTCCTGGAATTCACACCCTACTCCGGCTCGGTGGACGAGCTGAGCCGCACCCTGACCATGCTGGGGCTCGAGGTGGACGAGGAGCACGAGGCCTTCCAGTCCCTACAGGATATCCGGGTGGGACGCATCCTCGACTGCCGGCGGCATCCCGATGCGGACGCCTTGAGCCTCTGCCGGGTGGATCTCGGCGGGGAGCAGGCCGCGCAGATCGTCTGCGGAGCGCCCAACGCAGCCCCGGGCCTCACCGTGCCCGTGGCACCGACCGGGACCGAGCTCCCCTCGGGCAACCGGGTGGATCGGACCAAGATCCGCGGCCAGGCCTCGGAGGGCATGATCCTGTCCGAAAAGGAGCTGGACCTGGGCGAGGACGACTCCGGGATCATGGTCCTGGAGGACTCCCTGGCCCCCGGGGCTCCCCTTCGCGAGGCCCTCGGACTCGCGGACCGCATCTTTGATATCGACCTCACGCCCAACCGCGGGGACTGTCTGAGCATCCTGGGGATCGCTCGCGAGGTGGCCGCCTTCTACGGTCTGCCCCTGCACCTGCCCCGGACCGCAGTGAATGAGGCCTCCCCGGCCTGCTCGGATGTGGTGGGCATCGGGGTGGACGACGGCGCGGCCTGCCCCGTTTACGGGGCCAGAATGGCTGAAGGGGTGTCCATCGGGACCAGCCCGGCCTGGCTGCGCCATCGCCTCCTGGCTATGGGCCAGCGCCCCATCAACGTGGTGGTGGACGTAACCAACTACGTCATGCTGGAAACCGGACAGCCCCTGCACGCCTTCGACCTGGACCGGATCGCCGGCCCGGCCATCCGCGTGGCCCGCTCCGCCTCGGAACGCGAATTCACCACCCTGGACGGGTTCACGCGCAACCTGAGCCCCGAGGACATCCTCATCTGGGACGCGGAACGCCCCGTGGCCCTGGCCGGAATCATGGGCGGCCAAGACTCGGAGATCCACCCCGGCTCCACGCGGCTCCTGCTGGAGAGCGCCGTGTTCGACCCCACCTCCATCCGCAAGACCGCCCGACGGCTGGGCCTGTCCAGCGAATCCTCCTACCGCTTCGAACGGGGCGTGGATCAGGTCGGATCCCGTATGGCCCTGGACCGGGCCGCCCACCTGATCCAGACCCTGACCGGGGCCGAGGTGCGGCAGGGCGTGGCCCAAAGCGAGCCCGCTCCTTGGCGGCCCCGCAGCATCGCCTTCCGCCCGGAAAGGGCCCGCAGTCTCCTCGCCCTCCCGGCCACGGAGGACTTCTGCCGCGCCACCCTAGAGGGCCTGGGCTGCGGCGTGGAGGAGGGAGAAGGGGCCTGGACCGTGACCACGCCGAGCCACAGGCACGACCTGTATCGGGAGGTGGATCTCCTCGAGGAGGTGGCCCGGATGTACGGATTCGAGAACATCCCCGAGGATCTGCCGCGGGTGGCCAAATCCCTGCAGGAAGGGACGAAGACGGCGGACAAGGCGGACAACGCCTTCCAGAACACGGTGCGCTACTGGGCCAAGGGAGTGGGGCTGCAGGAGGTCATGAGCTACAGCTTCGTCAGCTCCGCGGATCTGGACGCCCTCGATCTGCCGCGCGAGTCCCGCCTGGAGCTGGCCAATCCCCTGACCTCGGAACAGGACACCATGCGTCCTGTCCTTGCTCCCGGGCTTCTGCTTTCCCTTCGCCTGAACGTGGACCGCAACAGCGAGGATCTACGGTTCTTCGAAGTCTCACGGGCCTTCGAGCTGGACGAGCGGCTGGAGACCAGAAGCAGGGAGACCACGCTGCTGGGGATCGCCCTGCACGGCAGCAGGCATCCGCGCGGCTGGCCCCGTTCCGAGGACAGCGCAGACTTCCTCGACCTCAAGGGCCTGGTGCAAAATCTTCTCTCCACCCTGCACCTCGGTCCCGAGGACTGGGTGGAGGAGGCGGAGCATCCCTATCTGGAGCCCTGCGCCGCGATCCGCCTCGGACAGGAGCATCTGGGGTACGCCGGCGAGCTGAAGCCCGAGGCGAGCCACCGTTTCCATGCCAGGCACCCCGTGCTCCTCGCGGAGATCAACCTGGATCGCCTGCAGGCCCTGTCACGGGACGTCGCGGTGTCCTACGCCTCCTGGTCCAGGTATCCGCCGGTCCTGCGGGACATGACCCTGGTTGCCGGCCCGGATCTGGCCTTCGAGCGGATCCGGAGCCGGATCGAGGCCGCTCGGTCCTCCCTGCTGGACACCTTCATGCTCATGGACATCTATCAGCCCCGGGAGGGGAATAACCGCAACATCACCCTCCGGATGGTATACAGGCACCCGGAACGGACCCTCACGGCCGAGGAAGTGGACCGAGAACACGGGGAGCTGGGGAATCACCTCCTGCAGGCCCTCCCCGTCCGTTTCCCCTGAGGCGCAGGGCCGACATGCCCCGACACGGAGG
>CAYFSD010000353.1:0-2624 GCA_964345705.1 uncultured Desulfohalobiaceae bacterium | reverse complement strand
CTACAGCACGTCCTCGGGCAGCTTGCACACGTCCTGCAGCTGGAAGGCCTCTCCCACCGGAGGGCAGGTCAGGGTGCCCTTGTACGCGTTCAGGCCCTGCCGCAGCATGGGATTGTCCCTGCAGGCCCCTTCGGCGCCCTTGGCCGCGAGGTCCAGACCGTAGGCGATGGTGGCGTTGTTCAGGGCGTAGGTGGAGGTGCGGGAGTACGCCCCGGGCATGTTGGCCACGCAGTAGTGCTGCACTCCCTCCTCCTGATAGACCGGATCGCTGTGCGTGGTGGCCCGGGACGTCTCGGCGAAGCCTCCCTGGTCAATGGCCACGTCCACGAGCACCGCGCCCTGCTTCATGCTCCGCAGGAGCTGCCGGCTGATGAGCTTGGGAGCCTTGGCCCCCGGAACGAGCACGGCGCCGACCACGATGTCCGCCTGCTTCAGGGAGGCCTCCAGGTTCTGGCTGTTGCTGAACTGGGTGAACACGTTGGCCGGCATGATGTCGCCCAGGTGCTCCAGGGTGTTCACGTTGATGTCCAGGACCGTCACCCTGGAGCCGAAGCCGGAGGCGGTCTTGGCCGCGTTGCTGCCCACGACCCCGCCGCCGATGATGAGGACGTTGGCCGGGAGCACTCCAGGCACTCCGGTGGGCAGAAGGCCGCGTCCCCCGAAGGGCTTGCCCAGGAAGTAAGCGCCCATGAGGGGCGCCATGCGGCCCGCGATTTCGCTCATGGGCTTGAGCAGGGGAAGGGCCCCGTGTTGGTCCTGCACCGTTTCGTAGGCGATGGCCACGATCTCCCGGTCCAGGCAGGCCCGGGTCAGGTCCTTGTCCGCGGCGAGATGGAAGTAGGTGTAGATGATCTGGCCGGGCTGCATCAGGGAATACTCTTCAGGAAGGGGCTCCTTGACCTTGACGATCATCTCCGCTTCCTTCCAGATGGCCTCGGCTTCAGCCACGATCCGGGCTCCCGCCTCGGAGTACTCCTCGTCCACGATGCCGGACCCGATCCCGGCGCCCTGCTGGATCAGGACCTGGTGGCCGGCCTCGACATAGGCCCGTGCCGCCGCGGGGGTGAGGCCCACACGGAATTCGTTGTTCTTGATTTCCGACGGACAACCGATCTTCATGACTGGTCCTCCTCCTGGTTTAAGGCGTTATGGGACGGGCCGACTCTGTCCGGCCCGAAGGGGGCTGCTCCATTTCTGGCGCTTCATCGGGGAGTGATCCATCTCCTTTCCGGAATCAAGGGATGCCTCCTCCGAAGGGATGAAGCTTTCGCGGCGCATGGCGATTAAGGACTCCCGGGATGCGGTCCAGCCCCTTTTTTTGTAACGAGTTTCCGGATGGAAAGTAGTTATTTATAAACAAATAAATCTATACGTATTGATCCCGGAGGTCAATAACTTATGGTGGTAAAGATGAAATGAAGGTATCCTTGTCCGTCATTATTCGCCGCTTCGCTGTCTCAGCGGGCGAGGGTATGAGGTGCGCGGCAGACAAGGCTATTTTCCGGCCTGAAGGGAAGGCGTTTGGGAAGAGGCGGTCCTGCAGCGGAGAAAGAGCTCCTTCGCCCGATAGGAGCTGCGCACGAAGGGGCCGCTCGCTATCTGGCCCATGCCCGCCGCGCGGGCCTTTTCCTTGAGGCGGTCGAACTCCTCTGGTGGGAGATAGCGTTCCACCGGGAGGTGGTTCCTCGTGGGCTGCAGGTACTGTCCCATGGTGAGCATGGAGCAGCCGCTGTGGACCAGGTCCTGGATCGCCTCCTCGGTTTCCCGGGAGCTTTCGCCCAGTCCGAGCATGAGCCCCGACTTGAGGGGGGTCTTCGGAGAGAGCTCCCGGCAGGTCCGCAGGAGCTCCAGGGAGCGATCGTACTCCGCCTCGGGACGGGCTCGGGAATAGAGGCGCCGCACCGTCTCCAGGTTGTGGTTCAGCACGTCGGGCCCCGCTTCCAGGACGGTTTCCAGGGCCTTCCTGTCTCCCAGAAAATCCGGGATAAGAATCTCCACCAGCATGGAGGGATCGATTTTTCGGATGCGCTCCACGGTTGCGGCGAACTGTCTGGCTCCGCCGTCCGGGAGATCGTCTCTGGTGACGGAGGTGAGGACCACGTATTCCAGGCCCAGCTCCTTCGCGGCCCGGGCCACGCGCTCCGGCTCCCCGGGATCCAGCGAGCCGTCCGCCCCGGTCTCCACGGCGCAGAAGCGGCAATTTCTGCTGCATTTCGGGCCCAGGATGAGGAAGGTGGCTGTCTGGCTGGAGAAGCACTCGCCCCGGTTGGGGCAGTCCGCCTCTTCACAGACCGTGTGCAGCCCCTGCTTGCGCAGGACATTGTGGACTCTGCCGAATCCGGGGCCCGAGGGCAGGCGCTGCCGGAGCCAGTTCGGCTTGCGTCGGGTTGTGTTCCCTTCGGAGCTCATAATCGCCTCGATATATCGGAGGTCAGAGATCAGAGGTCAGAGATCGGATGTCGGAGATCGGATGTCGGAGATCGGATGTCGGAGATCGGATGTCGGAGGACAGAGGACAGAGGACGGAAGAACGACGAACGACGAACGACGAACGACGAACCGATAACAGATAACCGATAACGAATAACGACAAACGAAGAACCGTGAACCGTGAACCTGGAACC
>CAYFSD010000352.1:0-2626 GCA_964345705.1 uncultured Desulfohalobiaceae bacterium | reverse complement strand
GTGTTTCGCATGGGTCCGTCATCTGTCGTCTGTCCTCCGTCCTCCGTCTTCCGTCTTCCGTCCTCCGTCTTCCGTCCTCTGTCTTCCGACTTCCGACCTCCGATCTCCGACCTCCGGCCCCTAGGGCACCCGGAAAAAGTCCTCCTCGAACTCCGGAAGATCCTTGTAGCGCTCCAGGAAGAAGCCCGGGAGCTTGTCCATCTGTTCGAACAGGGCGGAGTCCGCGTTGATCCCCGCCTCGTGGAGCGCCTCCAGGACCTTTCGGGGTTGCGGGGGACAGCCCTTGACGCTGATCTGCCTCTGGATGTTCGGGTGATCCTTGTTCTTGCGATACATGCACTGGCCCAGGAGGATGGTCGTCTTCATCCCCGGGGTAGGCTCCATGGCCTTGCCGGTGAGCACCTCTATGTCGTCCCACGGCTCGCCGTTGTAGGCCTGGCGGATGGCGGTGAGGACCAGGCCGTTCAGCCCGGAGCAGTAGGTGCACATGGTGGAGTCGAACTTGCGGTAATAGAGCCCCTGGATCCCCTGCTTGGCCAGCGGCTTGGGCAGCTCGCGCCGTTCGTCGCGGACATATTCCACATCCGGGGTGTGGTAGGAGGCCACCTCCTCGATCCGTTCGCCGTAGAGCTCCAGATCGGACAGGTCCGCGGGCCGGTCCCGGTTTTCCGCGGCCCGGGCCAGATGCGGCACCTCCCCGGGGTGATGGCCCAGGAGGCGGGCACCGACCTTGTCCGTAGAGAGGATGTCCGGCGAGGCCACGAGGAGATTGCTGCGATGCATCTTGCCGTCGAAGGCGGGGCCCCGTTCCAGGGAATAGATGCCGTCGATGAGGGTCAGGATGGGCGGCAGCCCGTTGGCGAGCCTGGCCACGTGGAAGTGGAGATCCCGTTCGGGATCGGGGTTGTGGCAGGTCTTGCGCGAGGTGGTGTCGATGACGCCCTTGAGGTTCTTGATCCCCAGGCTCACCGTGGTCTGATTGTGGGTCTTCAGCGTGGGCAGGTCCACCACGAAGTCGCTGTCCAGGATGTCTTCGTTGAAGCTCAGGGTCACCCCGTCGCCCAGGTCCACTTCCCGAAAGGGCCGGTCCATGACGTTGAGGTAATTGATCCCGTAGCGCTGCCGCAGGGTTTCGTACCCCAGGGCGGTGAAGGCGTGGGCCGGGGTTTCCCTGTCCTTGGTCCTGGTCACGATCCCTTCGCCGATGGTGATCTCCCCGGCGCCGTTCTCCTTGAGGACCTGCACTACGTCCTCGACGATGCGCGAGGTGGTGATCACCCCCCACTTGGGAAAATCCGTCGCCTTGGTCCAGAAGACGATGTTCGGCTTGATGAAGACCTTGGCCCCGGGGGGCATGTGCTGTAGCCCCCCGCAACTGGAAATCGCCTGCCTGACTGATTCGAAGGGGGCCTGATAGCGTGTGATTGTTACAGGATAGTGGCTCATGGAATCCTCCTCGTTGTCGAAATGGAGGGAAAGGACGAAGGCCGCTCCGAGTGCCGCCCTAACGAGGGAGCGGAGGGCTTCGTCTCCCGGAAGCGTCAGTTTAACGACTCGCTGTTTCCCTGCGCCTCAGTATAGGTGTAGAAACCCCGGCCCGTCTTCACTCCGAGAAGGCCCTGGTCCACATAGGCCTTGAGAAAGTCGGCGTTTTTCTGTTGCTGTCTGCTGTTCAGCTGACGGGCCCAATAGTCGGTGATGCTGTGCACTGTGTCCAGCCCAATGCTGTCCATGATGGCGAAGGGCCCGGCGTGGGTGTGCATGACCCCGGTCCAGGAGCGGTCGATGTCCTCGATGTCCGCCACGTTGTTGGCCGCCAAGGTCAGGGCCGAGCGGAGCAGCTCCATGAACATGGCATTGAATACGTACCCGGGGTTTTCCCTGTGCAGGACAATGGGGGTCTGGTGGATGCGGCGGGCGAATCCCTCCACGAGCTCCGCGGTTTCCTGGGAGGTGCCGGGATGGGGCATGACGTCCACGATGGAGGTGATCCGGGTGTCGTGGAAGTGGAGCGCGGCCAGCCTGTCCGGACGTCCGGTAAGCTCGGCGAACATGGACGGCAGCAGCGAGGAGGTGTTGGTGGTAAAGACCGTGTGCTCCGGACACACTGCGTGGAACCGGGCGAAGACCTCGCCCTTGAGCTGCGGGTCCTCGGGCAGCGATTCGCTCACCAGATCGGCGTCTGTCCCCGCCCTCTCCGGATCGGTTTCGGCGTGGACCCGTTCCAGGGCCTCCCTCGCCCCGTCTTCCTCCAGCCTTCCCGCGCGGAGGTAGCTTTCCGAGAGACGGCGCATGCCGCGCAACGCTTCTTCCAGCCTGTCCTCGCCCGTGTCGTGCAGGGTGACGGATAGGCCGCACGACGCGCAGAGGAATCCGATCTGGCGTCCCATGGTCCCAGCCCCCAGGATGAGAACCCGGGAAATGTCTTCCGCGCGCATAGCAGTGCTCCTCGATTGATGACAAAGGATGCTTTTGTGTTTTTTAGCAAGAGAGAGAAGACGATGCAATCCGGCGAGCCCTTCCTCCGATTGCTCCGCGATGAGCCGGGGCTCCTCGAGGTCGAGCTCGGTTCGGCTCGACACATGACGCAGAGGAACACATGTGCTAACATAGTGCCCGCGTTGTG
>CAYFSD010000351.1:0-2632 GCA_964345705.1 uncultured Desulfohalobiaceae bacterium | reverse complement strand
AGGCGTCGCCCTGCTCTCCAGGATTCTCTCCCCGCGCGGAGACATCCGCGAATGGACCCTGAGCGGCGCTCTCAGCGAAAACACGGAAAAAGTCCGAAATCGAGCGGGAACAGCACACGGCGCGAGCCAGGAGAAGCTTATGGATATTTACTCCCATTGCCCGGAGAAGGTGCTCGAACCGGAAAAGGCGGTCAGCAAGATCAAGAACGGCAGTCGGATCTTTGTCGGGACCGGATGCGGAGAGCCCCAGAAGCTCATCCACGCCATGGTCCAGGATCCGAGCATCCAGGACATCGTGGTCTATCAGATGCTCTCCTCCACATTCGCCAACTA
Source organism: uncultured Desulfohalobiaceae bacterium (assembly GCA_964345705.1). Lineage (GTDB taxonomy): Bacteria > Desulfobacterota > Desulfovibrionia > Desulfovibrionales > Desulfothermaceae > JAIPDU01. The sequence goes on along the minus strand of CAYFSD010000351.1, from coordinate 2,299 downwards.
CGTGGACGACGACTTCTTCCTCAGCCGCTTCTCCCTGAAGCTCTTCTTCATTAGCCAGCGCATGCGCCAGGCCGCCTTCGAGGGCAAGATCGACTACATCCCGGCCTACCTGTCCCAGATCCCCGAGCTGTTCCACACGCAGCGGATCGGGATCGACGTGGCCCTGGTCCAGATCAGCCCCCCGGACCGCTTCGGGTACTGCAGCCTGGGCATCTCCGTGGACATCACCCTGGCCGGGATGATGAACGCGGGCATGATCATCGCCCAGATCAACCCCAACATGCCCCGGACCTGGGGGGACAGCTTCATTCACGTCAACGAGATCAACTATCTCGTGGACTACGAGGAGCCCCTCTGCGAGGCCCTGCCCACATCCAAGAACGTGGATATCGTGGACCGCATCGCGGGGTTCGTCAATCAGCTGGTGCATGACGGGGCCACGCTCCAGGTGGGCTTTGGGCATCTCCCCGACTCCATTCTCCCCTATCTGGAGAACAAGAAGGATCTGGGCCTACACACCCAGGTCATCACCAACGGCTTTCTTCCCCTGCTGCGCAAGGGGGTGATCACCAACAAGAAGAAGTCCCTGCTCTCGGGCCGGATCGTCTGCTCCCTGTGCATGGGGAACGCCGAGCTCTACGATTACCTGGACAACAACCCCCTGTTCTACTTCCGCTCCTCGGAGTTCGTGAACGATCCCAACGTGATCGCCCGCAACGACAACCTCATCTCCATCAGCTCGGCCCTGGAGGTCGACCTCACGGGCCAGATCTGCACCGACTCCAAGGGATACCTCTTCTACAGCGGCATCGGAGACCAGGTGGACTTCCTGCGGGGCAGCAAGCTCTCCAAGGGAGGCTTTTCCATCATCGCCCTGCCCTCCACGGCCCAGAACGGCGAGGTCTCCCGCATCGTGCCCCATCTGAGCGAGGGCGCCGGAGTGGCCACCACCAGGGGTGACGTGGACCTCGTGGTCACGGAGTACGGGATCGCCGAGCTGCACGGCAAGGGCATCTACCAGCGGGTCATGGAGCTGGCCCAGATCGCCCATCCCAAATTCCGCGAGGAGCTGATCAACGAGGCCAAGAAGCGGCACTACATCTTCGCCGACCAGCTGCCGCCCACCAAGCAGGACCTCATCTTCCTGGAAAAGTACAAGTACTATATGTGTCTGCCGGACGAACGAACCATCGAGTTCCGGCCCCTGCTCCCCTCGGACGAGTTCGCCTCCCGGAACTTCTTCTACTCCCTGCAGGAGACCACGGTGTACTACCGCTTCTTCCAGAGACGGAAGGTCTTTTCCCGGGACATGCTGCAGAAGCACTGGGCCGAGGTGGACTACAAGAAGAACATGACCATCATCGGCCAGCTCCAGAAGGGCCAGCGCAAGGAGATCGTGGCCATCGGCTCCTATGCCGACTCCGATGAAAAGGAGGGATACGCCGAGGTCGCCTTTGTGGTCCGCGAGGATTTCCAGGACCAGGGCATCGGGAGCCATCTCCTGTCCATCTTGGAGTCCATCTCCCGGGAGAACGGCTTCCAGGGATTCATCGCCACCGTGCTCAGCGAGAACACCAAGATGATCCACGTGTTCAAGAAGCGCTATCCCGGGGCCCGGATCAAGATGAGCGGAGGTGGGGACGTGGAGATCCACATGCCCTTCTCCGACGAAGAAAAATGATCCCGGGGCATGCGGGTGTCGACCGCATCCGCCCGGCATCGCGGCATCGCTCTGAGCCCCTCCCGAGCCGCAAAAGCAAAAATCTATTCCCGGAAATGGGGGAAGAGCATGGTCCGGCCCTCCTGAATGATGTACCCGGCGTCCTTGAGGGACTTCAGGGCCTTGGTGATGCTCACCCTGTGCGCGCCCACCAAAAAGCTGAGCTCCTCGTGGGTCACGGGGAAGGCGATGACATACCCCCTTTCCTCCAGCGTCCCGTGCTCCCGGGCCAGGTCGGCCAGCACCTTGTACAGGCGATCCTCGAGGCGGGGGATGGACATGGAGCCCACCCGGCTGGTCAGGGAGGCGATCTGCCGTCCCAGGCGCCTGATGACCTGGATCCCGATATTGGGCCGCTCTCCGGTGATCTCCTCGAAGAGATCCTGGGTGAACTCGCTGAGGCGGCACGGCTCCATGCACCAGGCCGAGGCCGGCGAATCCGAGCAGTGCCTGCTGAACACGTATTCGCCGATGAAATCCCCCGCGCCCCGAATATCCAGCAGAATCTCGCTCCCGTCCTCCAAAACCTTGCTCAGCTTGATCCGTCCGGCCAGGATGAGGAACAGGGAGTCGGAACGG
>CAYFSD010000350.1:1520-2644 GCA_964345705.1 uncultured Desulfohalobiaceae bacterium | reverse complement strand
AGTGAGTGCCGGACGTTAGAAAATCCAGAGTCGGAGCTGCATGAGGCAAAATACCTCGTGTCGGCTTACGGTTCGACAAGGAGGTGAATAGTAACCGAAAATCTTATCAGGGAACGCCATGAGGCTTAGAAAAGACCCGATTCCGTCGAATCGTGCGACAAGGAAGGGACAAAGCGCTGAAGCTCACCCCCGGGAGGCGACCATGAACCAAACAACCAATGCCAAGGAGCGGATCAACAACGTGATGAATCGATGCCCATTGGGTAAGCCGATGGAGGACCCTATCCCGAGACCAGGGGACACAGGATAAGAGATTAGAGGCAGCCCTCTGGTGCCGTCTGCGGAGCCGTCGCCCGTTCTCTACCGTCTGCAAAGCGCTCGGGGTCGAGCTCGCAGCATTCGAGAAATTCCGCCTCGTGCTCCAGCAGATAGCGACAAAACATGTTGTTCATGGCGTGCCCGGAACAGTGGACGTGAAAATGCCCGGTGATCGGATAGGGCATCAGCCTCATATCGCCGAGGAAATCCAGGATCTTGTGACGCACGGGCTCATCCGTGTAGCGCAATCCGTCGGTATTGACCACTCCGGAGCTGTCCAGCACAAGGGCATTGTCCAGGGATCCGCCCAGCGCGAGCCCATTGGCCCGCATGGCCTCCACGTCGTCGAGGAAGGCAAAGGTCCGCGCCTTGCACAAATGTTCCACGAAGCTCTTTTCCCCAAGATCGAAGGCGTGCACCTGCCGCCCTATGAGGGGATGATCGTATTCGATGGTATAGTTGACGCTCATGCCGTCTCCGGGCGTGGCGACAATACGCTTTCCGTCCAGGCACAGCTCCACCGGTTGCTTCAGCCTGTAAACCCGCTTCGCGGCATTTTGCCGAACAATGCCCGCCTGCTGCAGCAAGTAGACGAACGAGGCCGAGCTCCCGTCCATGATGGGGATTTCGTTGCTATCCACCTCGATGTGGATATTGTCCACTCCGGTGCCCATGAGCGCGGCCAGCACGTGCTCCACTGTGCCGATGCTCTGCTCGCCGTCGCTCAGGCACGTGGCCAGGGTCGTCTCATGCACTTTGTGCGGATCGGCCCGAATGAACCTCCGGCCCTTTTCCGTCTTGAGCAC
>CAYFSD010000350.1:0-1420 GCA_964345705.1 uncultured Desulfohalobiaceae bacterium | reverse complement strand
CGAGCTCCGTTTCCGGCCTGGGAACGAGAACCCCCGGTGCCACCTTGAACTCGCGGCCGTAGAACTCCTTGCTCCCGAGGATATAGGCCACGGGCTCCCCGTGGCCTCGACGCCGGATCAAATCCCGGTAGGTCCCGACATCGCCACTGCTCAGCTCGCGTTCAGGATGGATCAGGACGTCCAGACGGCGCAAGCCGGCTGTCCAGGCCAACAGGAGCTCCGCGGAGAGAGCCGGCGAGTCCACGCCGCACTCGCGCAGATATTCCGCGCCTTCCCTGAGGAGATCATCGAGCCGAGAGGGGATCACAGTCACTGGTGTGTGGGTGTCCGATGCCCTGTCTTGCTTTGTCCATGGCGATACGCAGTGTACGAGGGGCACTGCAAAAGCGGGAAGAAAGGGTGCGCTCCACGCAGCAGGATCACTAAACCTGCACGGCGGACTTGAGGTTTTCGGCCTGAAAGTTCTTTTCCAGGGGATCGATCAACTGATCCAGATCGCCTTCAAGAACCGCGTCGAGATTGTATGTGGTGAGATTGATGCGGTGGTCGGTAATACGGCTCTGGGGAAAGTTGTAGGTCCGTATCCTCTCGGAGCGTTCCCCAGTGCCGACCTGGCTCCTTCGGGATTCGTCCTGCTCCTGCTTGGCCTCGTCCTGCTTCATCTTCAGGAGCTTGGAACGCAGGACCTGCATCGCCTGGGCCCGGTTCTTGTGCTGGGATTTCTCGTCCTGGCAGGCCACGACCACGCCCGTGGGTATATGAGTGATCCGTACAGCGGAATCCGTGGTGTTCACGCTTTGCCCACCGGGGCCAGAAGCCCGGAAGACATCGATCCGCAGGTCGTTCTGGTCGATCTGGACGTCCACCTCCTCCGCCTCGGGCAGAACGGCCACCGTGACCGTGGAGGTATGGATCCTTCCCTGGGATTCCGTCACCGGCACCCGCTGCACCCTGTGCACGCCGGATTCGTATTTGAGCCTGCTGTACACTCTCCGTCCGGAAATCTGGCCAACCACCTCCTTGAACCCACCGCCAGTGGACTCCTGCTTGCTGAGCAGCTGCGTGGCCCATCCCTTGTTCTCCGCGTAGCGCATGTACATCTTGAGCAGGTCCGCCGCGAATAGAGCCGCCTCATCGCCGCCTGTTCCCGCACGGACCTCCAGGATGACCGCCTTTTGGTCCATGGGATCCTCGGGGATGAGCTTGAGCTTGAGCTCCTGCTCCAGTCTCTCGGATCGGGATTCCAGCTCCTCTTGCTCCGCCTTCGCCAGCTCGCGAATGTCCGAATCCTCGTCGCGAAGCATCTCCCTGTTCTTTTCCAGGGCCTGGAGGACGTCCTTGTACTCCCGATAAGAGCTCACGATATCGCTCAGCTCGGCATGGGTCTTGGCCAACTCGCTGTACTGCTTCTGGTCCTGCA
>CAYFSD010000349.1:0-2672 GCA_964345705.1 uncultured Desulfohalobiaceae bacterium | reverse complement strand
AAACCAGGCGAATGCCGTACGGGAACCTATTCGGAGCCGATGGCCAGTTGATTCAAAAAAAAACAGTGCCCGTGGACGGATCAATGTGCTGAATAGTTACGAGGAACTTTTTATTTTGCAACATCCCTGCCATGGAAAAAGAAAACACCCAACCCTGAAGCCGCCCTCCCGGCAAGCCCTGATGACGAAAGCCTTCGAAACAAAGCCGGTCCCGTCCCAGTCGGGCCGCGAGGAAACGTTTTCGTGCCGTACAGGCCTCCTCGCGGAACCCCATTTTCAATAGTCACCGAAATTCAACAGGTTACACGCAAAGAACAAGGCACGTTATTGTATCACGGCATACATTGGTTCACGATTGTATCATCCCGCGCACGAAAAGCCACTCCTGCGACTCTCCGCCCAGCGGAGCGACTCGTCCGCGCCCTCCCGCGGCCCTGAGCACTTGAAAGGGCTCGCCACCCACCATGGACGTCCTGCTACATTCACAATCAAGGCTCAGCGGACTTGAACGGAGAGGACTGCTTCCAGCCGTTTCCGGGACAAAGAGAGCGAAGCCTTTTTCCAGAGCCCAACTGACACAAGAACGTACCTCTTCACCGGACGACCTGTACAGCCCCCTCTTCCTTTACTCCACCCTTGAATGGCCTGCCCTGCACCCGACCTCCGCATATCGGTCTCAAAATGCGTTTGTGGACCTCGATTTTGATACAACAACGTATCATCAATAAGACGTAATAGTAACGGACCACTTTGACTACACAATATAAATGAAGGAAAAACGATAGGTTATACGAAAAAATGTCTTTGGCAGGGAAATTGCTTTTCCTTTCCTGAGCAGGCAACGCGCTTTCACTCAACCGCATCCCAAAAGGGGGGAATCAGATGAAGAAGATCGAGGCCATCATCAAGCCGTTCAAGCTGGACGAAGTGCGCGATGCCCTGGTCCACATCGGCGTGACCGGCATGACCATCACCGAGTGCAAGGGCTTCGGCAGGCAAAAGGGTCACACCGAGATCTACCGGGGAGCTGAATACGTGGTGGACTTCCTGCCCAAGATCGCCATCCAGGTCGTCGTGTCACAGGACTTGGTCCAGGAAGTGGTGGACACGATTCGCAACAAGGCCAACACCGGATCCATCGGGGACGGCAAGATCTTTGTCTCCGAGGTGGAGCGGGCCGTGCGCATCCGCACCGGTGAGTCGGGGGAGGACTCCCTGTAGGCTAGCCTCCCCGGAAACAAGGATTCCGCAACCTGAGCCTTTGCCACGCGCTTTGCCATTTGCGGTTAATGTCCGTCACCGTCAGGAGGCACAGAGCGAAGCACACGCCGAGTAGAAACCGAACCAGGCGAAAAATCACGCAATAGGACGAAAAGCGCTCACCTTTTGCGGGAAAAGGAAAAGGAGATTATTGACATGGAAGAGATTGCTAAACTGAGCTATGCCCTGGACACCTTTTATTTTCTGATCTCCGGGCTCCTGGTCATGTGGATGGCCGCGGGGTTCACCATGCTGGAGGCCGGGCTGGTCCGCTCCAAGAACACAGTGGAGATTCTGACCAAGAATGTGGGGCTGTATTCCCTGTCCTGCATCATGTACATGCTGGTGGGGTACAACATAATGTATGGTGACGGCGGATCGGTCATCCCCGGGATCAGCTTCCTGGTCGGCGGGGACAACACCCTGTCCCAGGTTGTCGCCGGTGGAGCGGATGCCCCTTATTACTCCAGTATTTCCGACTTTTTCTTTCAGGTGGTTTTCGTGGCCACAGCCATGTCCATTGTCTCCGGGGCCGTGGCCGAGCGCATGAAGCTGTGGTCCTTCTTCCTGTTCACAGTGATCTTGACCGGAGTGCTCTACCCCGTTCACGGGTACTGGACCTGGGGAGGCGGCTTTCTGGCAGAGATCGGATTCGCCGATTACGCCGGCTCCGGGATTGTTCACATGGCCGGGGCGGCAGCGGCCTTGGCCGGTGTGATCCTGTTGGGCCCCAGAAGCGGCAAGTACGGACCTCGGGGGAAGATCTACGCCATCCCCGGAGCCAACCTGCCGCTGGCCACCCTGGGGACCTTTATTCTCTGGATGGGCTGGTTCGGCTTCAACGGCGGGTCCGAGCTGAAGCTTTCCGACGTGGGGGCCGCCCATGCGGGGGCCCAAGTGTTCGCAAACACCAATATCGCGGCCGCTTCCGGCCTGGTTTTGGCCATGATCGTGTCCAAGCTCTGGTTCGGCAAGGCGGATCTGAGCATGGCCCTGAACGGTGCCCTGGCCGGACTGGTGGCCATCACCGCGGAACCGAGCCTGCCACCCATGATCCTTGCTTCCGGAATAGGGGCTGTAGGCGGAGGGATCGTGGTCTTCTCCATCGTTGCGCTGGACCGGGCCGGAATCGACGACCCCGTGGGCGCCATCTCCGTGCACGGAGTGGTCGGTGTATGGGGTTTGCTGGCAGTGCTTTTCTCCAATCCGGATGCCACTTTTCTGGGACAGCTCGCCGGCATCGTAGTCATCTTTGCTTGGATGTTCGGAGCGGGACTGCTGGTCTGGCTTGCCATCAAGCATGTTATGGGGATCAGAGTCAGCGAGGAGGTGGAGTATGAAGGCCTGGATCTGACGGATTGCGGCATGAGCGCCTATCCCGAGTTCGTGGATAGCGAGGGGGGCAAGTAGGA
>CAYFSD010000348.1:0-2684 GCA_964345705.1 uncultured Desulfohalobiaceae bacterium | reverse complement strand
GCGCTGGCCCGCAGATCCGATGCCTGCACCGGCGCGCCGGTCAGGCGGGACTCGCCGCGGATCAGGGCCGTATCCCCCCTGATCTTGATCCGCGCCCCCATGCGCATCAGCTCCAGGGCGTGGAGGAAACGGTTCTCGAAGATGGTCTCCTGGATCATGCCCGATCCGGAGGCCACGCACATCAGGGCCATGAACTGGGCCTGCATGTCCGTGGGAAAGCCTGGGAAGGGCTGGGTGGTGATGTCGGTGCAGACAAGGCCGTCCAAGGCGTGGATGCGGGTGGCTCCCTCCCCGTTCGGCTCGATGTTGAGCCCCATCTCCCGGAACTTGCCGATGACCGTGTCCAGGGCCCATTCCGGACAGTTCGTGAGCTCTACGTCTCCGCCGCTTATGCCCGCGGCCGCCATGTAGGTCCCCGCCTCGATGCGGTCGGGCATGACAGTGTAGGAGCAGCCGTGAAGAGAGCCGACACCCTGGATTCGGATGAGGCTGGTGCCGTGGCCGCTAATTCTGGCCCCGCAGGTATTGAGGAACTCGGCCAGATCGCTCACCTCCGGCTCCCGGGCCGCATTTTCCAGCACGGTTTCCCCCTCGGCCAGGACCGAGGCCAGCAGCAGGTTCTCCGTGCCGCCCACCGTGGGGAAATCGAAGACCACGTGGGCGCCTTTCAGCTTGTCGCACCGGCCCACGATGTCCCCGGAATCCAGGTCGAAGCTGGCACCGAGGCGCTCTAGGGCCTGCAGGTGCATGTCAACGGGGCGGCTGCCAATGGCGCATCCCCCGGGCAGGGCCACTCGGGCCCGGCCCAGGCGAGCCAGGAGCGGACCCAGGCAAAGGACCGAGGCCCGCATGGTCCGCACCAGCTCGTAGGGCGCTTTCGGGGTGAGCTCGGGACCGGCGGAAATATGCGCCGTGTCCCCGTCCCGCTGGCAGCTGCAGCCGAAGAGGGTCAAAAGCTTGAGTGTGGTGCGGATGTCCTCCAGCTGGGGAAGCCCGGAGAGGCTCACTTCCTCGGGCACGAGCATGCTTCCCAGCAGGATGGGCAGAGCGGCGTTCTTGGAGCCGCTGACCCGGATCCTGCCGGACAGCGGATTGCCTCCTTGTATGATCAGTCGGTCCATATCCCTTGACCAAGCTCCGTATGTTCATTATTGTTTAGATTGCAAGCCGCAGGGTGGGTGTAGCTCAGACGGTCAGAGCACCAGGTTGTGGCCCTGGGAGCCGGGTGTTCAAATCACCTCACCCACCCCATTTTCCGCCCCCGGAGGAAATCAATTTTCTCCGGGGGTTTTTTTGTCCGCCGTCGCTCGGCTCGCCTTCCAACCGCCGCCGTTGGCCTACTGGGCGTTGTTGCCCTGGCCCTTTCTCAGCTTGCGCACATCCCCCACGCGAATGGTGACCTTAGCCTTGTCCAGATATTCCAGCAAGGGGATGCTGTACTTCCGGCTCAAGCCGGTCAGCTCCTTGAACTCCTTGGGCCCGAGCTCCTCGTTGCCGGAGAAATAGTCCAGGACCAGCTCCCGGATGCGCTGCAGGGCCTCGGTGCTGTAGTACATCCCGTCCTTGATCTTGGTGAGCTTACCCTCTTCGATGAGAAGCTGCAAGATGGGAGTGGCCTGCTTGGTGTGGATATCCAGGGCCTGGAGGACATCGTTCAGGTTGGGCGGGGTGATCCCTCCCTCCTGATACTGCTTCAGGATGGCCTCCTTGAGCTTGGACTGGTCCCGTCCCAGGGTGACCCGGTGCTCCGGAAGCCGCAGCACCTCTTGCTCCGAAACGATCAGGCCCAGTTTCTGGCAGCGCTCCAGGAGGAAGTGCAATAGCTTCTGAGGCAGATCCTTCCCCCAGTCCGAGGCCACCTGTCCCCTGGAGATTCCCGCCTGGAGGGGGTTCTTTTGGTGATAGCGCCGAATATACTCCTCCAGGTCCGTGATGAGGCGCTGGACCACGCTCGCGGAGACATAGACCCGGTTTTCCCTGTCGAAACAGAAGATGCGCTGCTTGGAGCCAAGATCCTGCAGGAGCTTGTCCAGCTGTTTGCTGGACATGTTGCACAGGACCTGCAGCCGGAAGAAGTCCAGGCCGCTGCTCCCCGCGAGATCCAGGTGAGTGAGCAGGACGGTCTCCGAATCGGCCCGGGCCAGGGTGTACAGGGGATCGAGCTGCGAGGAGAAGCGCTTGATCCTGCGGCCCATGGGATTGAGGAGCTTGCCTCCCGCGATGGTCCGCAGCGGGGAGTAGGCCCGGATTACGAAGCGATCCCCGAAGATGCCCACCATGGGGGAGGGGAAGCGGATCTGGGCCAGGGCGGTCTGGCCCTGGGGGAGCTCCTCGGCGTCCAAGAGGGAGACCCGGGCCAGGATCTCCCGTGTGCCGTGATGGAAGTGGACCTCGCGCCGGTGCTTCAGGGGACGCGGCGCAGAGGAGAGACAGGTGAGCTCCACGTCCCAGGCCGTTTCCGGGAAGAGCCGGCCTGGATGGGCCAGGGTGTCGCCCTTCTGCAAGTCGTCCACCTCCACGCCCGCCAGGTTGAGGGCGGTTCGGCGCCCGGCGCTCACCTTTTCCTCGCTCTGGCCGTGTACCTGGATGCTTCGGACCTTGCAGCGCCGCTGGCCGGGATGGGCCTGGACCGCGTCCCCCAGGTGGACCTCCCCGGAGGCCAGGGTGCCGGTGATCACGGTGCC
>CAYFSD010000347.1:0-2687 GCA_964345705.1 uncultured Desulfohalobiaceae bacterium | reverse complement strand
CAGGGATCCGGCCTTTTTGAGCTGGGAGGAAGGGGCGACCTTGAGCTTGCGCAGGATACTGAGTAAGTCGGTCCGGCTGATGGGTTCCTGAAAGAGGGAGCAGACCTGCAGGATCTTCTGTTCCAGGGAGCTTATGCCCTGCTCATAGGTCCGCAGCTTGTTTTTCTGGGACGCATCCATCTGATTCATATGACCTCGGTGTGCTCAGGAAATGAGCCGGTTTTCCGCCTTTTTTTCCTACCCCGAAAAGAAGCGCTCTAGCCCCGGGGCAGGGCGTATCCCATGTTGTGCAAACAGGCCCGAAAGGCCTCTTCATCCGCTTTGCGCACCACCAGGCCGTATTCCCCCGCCGGAAGGCACAATTCGCGCATCTGCGGATCGTTCAGGACCTTCCGCAGGACACTGGGGTCACTGCACTCCACAAGGCTGGCCTCCCCGGCAAGCCGGAATATGCTGCATCTTTGCTCCACCTGGTCCAGGAAGGCTAGCGCCTGTTCCGGAAGCTCTTCGGAGCTGCCCTGCCGCAGAAAATCGCGCATTTCCGCGGGGGACATTCCCTGCTCCGCCGCCTGCATGGCCTTGCCGGCATCCAGACGGAAGGCGCTCGCCTCCTCCTGAACGCAGAACCGCTCCAGCACGCTCCCTGCCTGGGCAGCCTGCTGGGGATCGACGATTTTCACTCTCAGCTCCGGGGTGATGCTCAAGGAGCTCGCCGGCTTCGCCGGGGTGTATTCAGTGGCCTTGCCCAGGATCCAGGCACCCAGAGGGGTCAGGCGCAGGGCCATGAGACCGTCGTATCGGCTCAGGCAGCTGAGGTCATCGGCGCCCCACAGGCCGCGGATGTCCGTAACAGCTCCCCACGGCGGGACCAGGGCCACGTCGATGATTCCCAGAGTGGCGGCGTACTCCAGCAGAAAGGCCCGGGCGAAACGCCCGTTCAAATGATCCCAGTGGATATGGGAGTACCCGAAGCTGCCGTGTTCGGGATCCAGGATGTACAGGGCCCAGGCATTGCGAACAACATCCACTGCCTTTCCTCTGGCAAAGAGATGCCGGAAAAAGTCGGATACAAGGATCCATTGGCCGGACTCGAGGTCGGTCAGTCCCTCCTCCAGGCTTTCCCGGCCTCTCCTAGCCGCGTACAGGGGGTGCTTCTTCGACTTTTGCCCCTTGATGACCTCGATGCGGCTCATCTCGTGGAGCAGGGTGGTTTTCAGCCACCGTTCCCACAGGGTGTTCAGGACCTGCTGCGGCTTTTTCTTCAGGGCCGCTCGTCCGCTCCGGGTCAGGACCAGCTTGCCGCCCTCGGGCTGGGCCAGCTTTCCCGCCTGCAGCAGCATAGGCCAGGCAAAGGGGATGATGCCGGCGGTTCCCAGTTGTACGTCGTATGGGCCCAAGCCTTCCGCATCCGGGCCGTAATAGTCCCCCTGGGACAGCGCCTCTCGAATGGTTCGGGCCCCTGCCTTGGACACCCGGCCGGTCTTGGAGCTCACCCCGATCTTGTTCTGGGCCACAAGGCCCAGCATGGTCTGGACATCCAGAAGGGCTCGCTGCTCCATGGAATGGACGGAGAGCTCCTCGGTGGCCTCACCCGAGGGAAAAGTTAGCCTCTCCGGAAGAGTCGAGAGGTATTGGGGGGCGGGTTCCGGAGGCTCCGGAACAAAGGACCTGTAAACCTCTTGGGCATCCCTGGGGATTTGATGGTGCTTTGCCATAACGATGCTCAGCAGGGGACAGAACACCTTCTTATTGGCCAGGGAGTGGGCTTCGAGGAGATCGCCACGGCGGGGCTCGTGCAGGGAGGGATACTTTCCGTACTTCGCGGATATTTTGGCCGGAAAAAACTCTCCCAAGGGCTCGTGCACGATTTCGCTCAAGGCCTGCTGCTCCAGCGGATCCATTTCGCTGTACACCTTGCGGGCCAGGTCCGGATCCAATACAACGGATTGTATCCAACTCACGACATCCGGCTTTCTGTGCGAGACCGGAGAGAAGCCGATCCGCTTGCTCCACGCTTTTCCCTGAACACCCTGGAGATGATTCTGCAGCAATTTGACCATGTCGCGCAGCTCACCCACGAGAACGGTGAACAGCGCTTCCCTGAGTGTAGAGGGCTGATACTCGTATTTTTTGACCATGGCATCTCCTCTTGGAATTTGAGCTCGGCTCCGAATGCTGATCAAACAAGCCGTTAATGGAAACACCTTTCCGCTTCCCTGATTACACCGAGCAGGGCCCCCGCGACGAGTCGGGCAAGTGCCCTTCCCAACGGGTTTCACCTTGGATAGTATGTCCTTGATTTCCTGTCCAGATCGCAGGGATGACACGAGCCCGGTGTGCCCATGGCTCGGGGCACGTGGAGGACCGAGGATGATACGGATACGCTCTATCCAATCAAACATGGCGCAAAAAAAGGATACCCTGAGACTATGGCCGAACAAAACACCCCCGGCACCTGGACCCTGGAGGAGTGGAAGCGCCTTTGCGAGCATCCCAGCCCCTTTGTGCGCCTCTGGGTGGCCAAGATGGCCCGAAACTATCTGGATCGCCAATCCCGGAGCGCTCTGTTGTCGAGGCTTCTGCAGGACGAGGAGCCTCAGATCAGCTATTATGCGGAGACGGATCTGTTGAGCACGCCCTTTCCCGACCTAGGTGAATGGTACCTGCACATCGCGCTGCGGCTCACC
>CAYFSD010000346.1:0-2687 GCA_964345705.1 uncultured Desulfohalobiaceae bacterium | reverse complement strand
TCCATGGCCTTGTCCGCCAGGAGACTGTCCCGCAGGGCGTACATCAGGTTGTTCTGCTCATAGTACTGCCTGAGCTGCTGGGGATCCTGCCCGTTCTCCTGGGCCAGGCGCTGCACCTGGCGCTCGACTTCCTGATCGCTCACGGTGATCTCCTCCCGCTTCGCGATCTCCAGCAGGATAAGCTGCTTCTTGACGTTCTCCTCGGCCTCGGGCCGGAGCTGCTCCCTGAACTCCTGTTCGCTGCCCAGGGATTCCAGGCTCTTGCCCTGCTGCTCCATCTGCTCCCGCTTGCGCTCAAGGAGATAATTCAGCTGAGACTCCGCCATGGACGGCGGGACGGTCACCTCCACCCGGGGGGAGAGCTGATCCAGGAGCTGCTTCTGGGCCCGGGACTTCTCCATGTTCTCCTGGTACTTGCCCATGTTCTCCGACAGCTTGTCCCGCAGCTCCTGCACCGACTCGGCACCCACCTTCGCCGCGAGATCCTCATCCACCTCGGGCAGGGCGTACTCCTTGACCACGTTGAGCTGCACATCCATTTCCACGGTCTTGCCCGCCAGATCCTCGTTGATGAAGTCCTCGGGGAAGGTGATCGGCTTTCTGGTCCGCTCGCCGGGACTGAGCTCCTTGACCACGGCCTCGAAGTCCTCCAGGGCCTGGCCCTGCCCCAGGGGCAGCTCGAACCCGCTGGACTGGAAGTTCTCCAGGGGCTCGCCGTTCTCGTACACCTGGAAGTCGACCACGGCCACGTCCCCGTCCTGCGGGGAGCGCTGCTCCTTGACCACCTGCAGGCTGCTGGAGGCGCGCTGCAGCTGATGGATCATGCTGTCCACCTGCTCCTGTCCCACTTCGGCATTGCGTTCCTGAACCCGCAGGCCGTGGTATTCCGGGAGCTCCACCTCGGGCCGCACCTCGAAGTCGATGCTGTAATGAAAATCCTGGTCCCGCTTCATCGGGGCCTGGCCATCGTCCACGTTGAGCCCCGCGGTGGGCTCCACCCCGAGCTCGCTGAAGATCTGGTTGAAGTGCACATTCAACAGATCCTTTTTCGCCTGGTCGGAAACCTCGTTCTGAAAACGGCCCTCCACGAGCTCCGCCGGGGCCTTCCCCTTGCGAAAACCCGAAAGCTTCAGATCCTTCTTGAACAGGGCCACGGTGGTATTCAGGGCCGCGTTCACCTCTTCCGCGGGGACGGTGACGTGGACCTTCTTCTGAACCGGGGAAACCTCTTCCACCTGATATTCCATCGACTCGCTGCCTCCTGGCTTAATATCCTGGGGTTGTTCCGCTAACAGGGGCTCGTTTTTTCTCCGTTCCCCTTGCTCACCTCACCGTGATTTCCCGAAAAGGACGGCTGACCGCGGGACGTCTCCAGGCTGTCGGGAAATAGCATGCAAGTGGCAAGCCACCCTCTCCGCCGGATATAAAAAAAGACCTTTCAGCGGCCCCTGAAAAGTCTTTCCAGCAGCGGCGGTGGTGCGAGGGGAGGGATTCGAACCCTCACGGCCACGGCCACTGGATCCTAAGTCCAGCGCGTCTACCAGTTCCGCCACCCTCGCCTGCAATGTCCTATCCGACTCCCTTCGCTCAGTCCGCGACTGGAGGAAAAGCGGTGCAGCTCTTGTTCAGGGCAAGATGGAAAAATAATTGTCCATACCGGAGTTGTCAATGCGTGCCCGGTCCAGGGAGGCCGTACCTCCCCGACACTGCTCCTCCACTGGGGCGAGGAGGGCGCTCCGGACAAATTTCTTCCGCGTCTCGCCGGCCGGAACCGGGCGGGATGACCAGATCATTCCAGGGGCTGCCTATGCTGCAGGGACTGCTTCAGCGTCTCCCGGTCCACGTACTTCAGATCCGAGCCCACGGGGATGCCCTGGGCCAGGCGGGAGACCTTGACCCCGGGGAACTCGCGCTCGACCATGTTGCGGATGAAGGATTCCGTGGCTTCTCCGTCCCGTGTGGAGCCAAGCGCCAGGATGATCTCCCGGACCGAGCCCTCACCAAGCCTGGAACGAAGCCGGTCCAGCTCCAGGCTCGAGGACTGCACGCCATCCATGGGCGAGAGCAGCCCGCCCAGGACAAGATACTTGCCCCGGAACAGACCGGCCTCCTCGATGGCCAGGTAGGAATCCCAGTCCGGGACCAGACAGATCTCCTCCTCGCCCCTGGAGGCGTCCCGGCAGACGGGACAGGGGCTCTCATCCGCCAGCAGGCCGCATCGCTCGCAAACGCACAGGGCTTCGCGCAGACGAATGATGCTCTCTCCCATCTCGCGGGCCCGCTCGCGGGGCATATTCAAAAGGGTCAAAGCGATCCGCAGGCCCGACTTGGGCCCCAGACCGGGCAGGGACGCGAAGTGGTCCACCACGTCCTGCAGCGCCTTGGGCAGTCTCTGCACGGTGACCTCCTGTTTCCACCAGCTACATCAGGTCCATTCCGGGAATATTGATCCCGCCGGTGAGCTTGGACATCTCGTTCTGCTTCATTTCGCGCGCCTTGTTCAGGGCCTCGTTGCACGCGGCGTGCACGAGGTCCTGAAGCATGGCCGGATCCTGGGGATCGATCACGGAGGGGTCGATCCGCACGTCTCGGACCTCCATGGAGCCGCTGACCGTGACCTGGACCATGCCGCCGCCCGCGGAGGCCTCCACGGTCTCCTGGGCCATGCGCTCCTGCATTTCGGCCAT
>CAYFSD010000345.1:1199-2702 GCA_964345705.1 uncultured Desulfohalobiaceae bacterium | reverse complement strand
GGCTGATCCACGGCCTGTAACCGCAAACCGGCCCGCCGCACAAGAGGACCCAACACCAGGGAGATCAAAAGGGTGACGAGGAATGCGAAGAGGATCGTGGTCATAGGCCTGAATGGCTTCGATCTTCCATGGGGCTCCCTTCAATTGGGCCCGGGTGCAAAACGATCCGGTTGATCTTCGGCTCGATCATGGGCAACCGGAATCAGCCCGGGGGTGACCGCAGCAGATACTCCTTTCACTCCGGAAAGACCCTTTTCCGGAGCGAATGCGCTTCCCGGAAGCACCCGCGTATCAATAGCGACACTGTCAGATTGTCTTCCAGGAATCAAGAAAAAAGACCCGGAGAAACGGACTTCGGGCATGAACACCCCATGCCACCGGTCCACCTTGATCTGGCGTTGACGCATTTCCGGATTTCAGGATATCTTGCCCGCGGCATACGACGTGACAGGACCTGTCCCCGGGGCGACACGCCGAGCAACCGCACCCGGCAACACATCAAAATCGAACAGGAGTTCCATATGGCCGGCAAGACCAAGAACGACCTGGTGAACAAGGCGGCGCAGAAAGCGGACATGACCAAGAGCAAAACCAAGATGGTGCTCGACACGCTCCTGGAGTCCGTCGAGGAGGAGCTGCGCTCCGGCCGCAAGGTGACGCTTTCCCCGCTGGGCAACTTCACTGTCACGCAGCGCAAGGCGAGGCGCGGACGGAACCCCTCCACCGGGGAAGCCATTGACATCCCCGCCCAAAATGACGTCAAGTTCACCGCGAGCAGGAACATCAAGGACCAGTTCAACTAGCTCGCCACGCGCTCCCGCTTTTCCGCACCCGTTCGTCCCCCTCTCCGGAGAGGGGGACGAACGGGTGCGTCTCCCCCCACTGCAAAACACCGGCGCGGGGACCTCCTTCCCGCGGCTCCGGGCATCACGCCACGGCCTGGCACCCTGCAACAGGGGCGGAACACTTCGTGATCGGCAGCCGATTCACTCATGACCCGGAGAGGCCTTTTCCCGCATCCTGTCCCCGCGGACCGCGGTCAGGGTGACCGTGGCCTTGGCCGCAAGCGCCTCCTCTCCCTTGGTGCGATCAAAGACCTCGGACTCGGCCACCAGGATGCGCATTCCCTCCTTGAGCACGCGGGAGCGGCAAATCACCATCTCTCCCCGAACCGGACGGAAAAAATTGATCTTGTACTCCACCGTCAGGAGCTGATAGTCCTCCGGGAGCACGGTGAACGCGGCATATCCGGCGCTGTGGTCGGCCATGGTGGAGATGGCACCGGCGTGGACCACTCCGTCCTGCTGCAAGTGCTCCGGGCCCACGGTCATGCTGGATTGCAGGTATCCCCTGCGGATGATCTCCACCCGAATCCGACACAGATCGACGAACCCGCTACGGAAGGCCTCGGCCAGGTAGTCGGCGCGCTCCCGGGATATCTCCTCCGCCATGGCCGCCCCCTGTGATCGGATGTCGGTGGATCAGTGCGTCGGTGAATCAGTG
>CAYFSD010000345.1:0-1099 GCA_964345705.1 uncultured Desulfohalobiaceae bacterium | reverse complement strand
TGGCCGTAGAAGAGAGACGCCCCCCAGGGTCTTCCGGCCTGCAGATCGCGACCCGGCCCAAGGAAAAGCATCAGCAGAGCAAGGAGAACAAGGGCCCATCGCCACATGGATGACGTCCGATTCGAGCTTGGAGAGAATTTCTGCAGCGCCCCGAAGAAAAATCCGACCTCGAGTCCCTCGCTTTCCCAAGGTCTCGGAATCCTTGTCCCCGTCACCAGAAAAGGCAGGGATTGATCTCGTACCAGACCAGCCCTGTATTCACATCCGCCTTGGCATAGGGGCTGGCGATCCCCAAAAGCACATAGCGATCCAGTGTTTCGTGCAGATCCAGGTCCAGATCCAAATTCTGGGCCAGAACCCCGAAGAGCCCTGCCTCGAGGTACCCCCTCCGCACATGCTTCCTGGCCTCCCGGATCAGCGCCGCGTTCTGCTCGAATCCTTCGCCGAGAACGGACCGCAGGGTCTGCTCCAGGGCATGCTCCGGGGAAAACCGGCCGCTGTCCCGCGCGGAGCACATCAAATGCCACACCAGCGGGGGCATGGTATAGAACTCTCCCGCCTCGAGACGGAGGGATCGGTCGTTCCATCCGCCGCCGGGACCGGAATGGGCCGGAAGGGCAATCCGCTCCTCGAAGGCGATGAGGAGGCACTCGTCCTTTTTCTCCCGCTCCAGGGCGATATCTTCATAACGCGGGTTGACCAACCGCAGGCAGGTCCCCACCAGCTCCAGGAGGCTCTCCGCATCCTCCTCAGAGAATCGGGTGCGCAGAGCCGACAAAAGGGCGTGGCTTTCCTGTGTGTCCGTCATATGCTTCCCCGTGTTCATCCCACAGAATAAACGACCCTTGTTTTCTGCTACACTAATCCGAGAGGCGTTTCCTTGACAAGGCACGGACCTCGACGGGAAAAAACGCAACAAGGCCCCATGCTCCGCACCCTCCCCTTTTGTCGCAAAAAGTTTTCGTGTACCCTCAAGCCCGCGCTCAAGGGCGAAGAAACCCAATGCGCCACGTGGAGCCCGCTATGCTGAAAAAGGCCGTGTTACCCCTGAGCCTGAAAGAGCCCGGTCACAAGCTGCAGAACATGGGACGGTGCCTGA
>CAYFSD010000344.1:0-2707 GCA_964345705.1 uncultured Desulfohalobiaceae bacterium | reverse complement strand
TTTGCTGGATCGCGCCCAGGCGCTCCAGCTCCCTCGGGGTGCGCTTGTGCTTGGTGTCCGGCCTGCGGCTGAGCACCCCCAGCCCGGAGCAGGGGACATCGAGCAGGACGGTTCCCGCTGGCCGCTTGAGGCAGTGCGGGGCCGCCGCATCGTGGGCGAAGCAGGGAACAGGGGGCAGGAACAGCCGGGAAAGCTCCGAGCGCAGCCCCTGGAGCTTTCCCGGACCCAGATCACTGGCCCAGACCGGCCCCACCCCGGCCTCCAGCAGGGCTGTCGTCTTGCCTCCGCGCCCGGCGCAGGCGTCCCAGACCGGACGGGGCCAGTCTTCATGCCGCAGCTCGGACAGCAGGAGCTGAACAGTGAGGCTTTGCCTGCTGATCTGCCCCGAGGCCTCGAGATCCGCAAGTGAGGCCCCGGAGAAGCCGCTCAGGGCCATTGCCCACTGATGCGGGAGGGTCAGCTCCGCCTCCTGGGCCAGGGAGGCGTACACCGCCTCCGCCTCGGGCAGGGTGCGGTTGACCCGCACCCCCGTATGGGGAGGATGCAGCGAGGCCTGGAGGAGATGGCGGCAGGCCTCGTCCCCGTAGGCCTCGCGCCACAAGCGCACGATCCAGCCCGGACAGGCATAGTAGCGCGCCAGAAAGCTGGCCCGGTCCGACGTTCCGTGCCAGTAGAACTGCGGGTCGTTGACCGCCTCCCCCCAGCGCAGGACCTCCCGGAGCACGGCATTGGCCAGCTTACCCATCCTGGGGGAAAAGCGCTTCTTCACCTCCTCCACGTACCAGTGCACCGTGGCGTATTCCGGAACCCGCTCCAGATGGTGCAGCTCGAAGACCGCCAGGCCCATGCGGACCACCAGGGGGAAGGGAAGCTTTTTCAGCTTGCCCTTGACCATCCGGGAGAGGATGAAGTCGATGCGCGTCTTGTAGCGCAGGTACCCATAGCTGATGCGGGTGACCAGCTTCTTGTCCCCATCCGGAAGCCCCGATCCGGCGAGGGTCCTGTTCAGGGCCGCCTGCAGGTCCTCGCCGCGGAGGCAGCTGATCACCGCGCTGATGCAGAAGTGGCGTGCGTTGGCGCTCACTGGACGGAGGACTCCCGGTCGGCGGATTGCTCGGTCCTTTCACCGGACCGCCCCTTCGCTGGGGCATCCCTGTTGAGGAAGCTCCGCAGGGCCCGCTCCAGCTTGTGCAGGGGCACGCGGGTATCCAGGCACGGACCGTGGGGCCGCTGGTTGAGGATCCCGAACACGGGCAGGGGGAAGGTGTCCTGGATGCCGGAGGAGAGGTCCCGTTCGCAGGCCACGGCGATGATGAGGCGGGGCCTGTTCTGCACCACGATGCGCCTGGCGATGGTCCCGCCCGTGGCGATGGCCAGCTTGACCCCGTAGGCTTCGCTGTACTCCAACAGATCGGCGATCTGGCACTCCCCGCAGCGGCGACAGTTGTTGATGTTATAGGTCAGGCGATACTTGCAGCGGCTGTTTTGCAAACAGTGGGGCATGAGCAGGAGGATCTCCTCCGGGGCGTAGGTGCTGCACTCGGCCTGGACCATGTCGTTGTTCACCTGGACAAAAGAGGCGCGGATCCGCTCCTTGGACAGGCCCATGAGCCGTCCCACTCCGATCATGAGGGGAAGATAGCAGGTCACGGTCAGGCCGCGGATCTTCCGGGAGAAGAGCACGGGGCGCTTGAGCAGGATATTGAGCACCAGGGCCAGGGAGGACCAGATCACCGCGGCAGCGGCCAGGATCACCGTCCCACCCAGGACCCAGGGGGCGAGGGGGTGGATATTGCTCAGCCCGATGTAGGGGATCAGCCAGAAAAGGCCCAGAAAGACAACAATGAGGAGGCTGGTGCCGGTCAGCAGCCCGATGAACAGGCGCTTGCGCACGGAGGTGGACCCGGGATCCGCTTCGTCGAAGCCGAGATGGGTGATGTCCCTGGGCTGTGGTTGGGATGGAGATCGCATGGCCTAGACTCATGACTGATGTTGGTTCAATCCACGCATGGAAGACGCCGGATCAGGTCGAGTTGGCCACAAGGTATCCGTTGAAGAAATCCCTGGCCGCCATGGGCTTGCCCGAGGCCGGCTGCAGGGTGGATACCCAATAGACCCCGTTCGCGCAGGCGATTCCCAGCCGTCCCTGGGCGTCCAGGCCCTCGGGTTCGCCTGGCGTGGACGACGGTGTCTCCTCTCCGGGAGCGCCGGGATGGACCCGCACACGAATCTCCCCACCCGAGGAGGCCCGCAGGGTGCTCACGGCCCCGGGAACCGGGTGCAGGGCCCGAATGCGGTTGTGCACCTCGCGGAGAGGCTGCTGCCAATCGATGTGCCGTTCGGACTTGTCCAGTTTGGGGGCGTAGCAGGCCAGCTCCGGATCCTGGCGCAGAGGGCAGAGCGACCCCTCCGCCACCCCGGCCAGGGTCTGGGGAAGCAGCTCCCCGCCCATCTCGGCCAGCTCGTCGTGCAGGCTCCCCGCGGTGTCGTCCACTCCGATGGCCAAGGCCCGCTGCTGCAGAATGGGCCCGGTGTCCAATCCGGGCTCCATGAGCATGGTGCTGATTCCGGTCACCACCTCCCCATTGAGCAGGGCCCGTTGAATGGGGGCGGCGCCGCGATAGCGGGGCAGCAGGGAGGCGTGGACGTTGACCGCTCCCAGCTGCGGGGCATCGAGGACCGCCTTGGGCAGGATCAGGCCGTATGC
>CAYFSD010000343.1:0-2709 GCA_964345705.1 uncultured Desulfohalobiaceae bacterium | reverse complement strand
CGGCTCACGGCGTCCGCGACCCGGTTGAGCACTTCCAGGCGGATGGCCTCGGGGTCCAGGGGATCCCTGGGGTCCAGGTAGCCCGCGGATTCCAGATAGTCCCGCAGCTGCTCCGTCTTGGCGCTCTGCCAGCGCGGGACCTCCCCGTTCTGCAGGCCCTGCAGCAGGGCCTCGGGGTCCCAGCCCACCCGGTGGGCCAGGTCGCAGACCTGTTCCATGAAGCGCTCGCTCACCGCCCCGGAGTCCTGGAGGGCGGCCCTGTCCAGCGGCAGGCCGCGTCCCGTGCGCCAGGCGGCGTACGCCGTTTCCAGGGCCCGGAGCCGGGCCCGAAAGCGCTCGATCCAGTCTCCGTCCGGGAGGATAGCGCTCCCGCCGCCGCGGATCAGGCCCTCAACTTGGCCCGCGCGGGTGATCCCGTGGCGGAGGAGGCGGTAGAGCTCCTGCGGATCGTCCTCTAGGTGCCACACATGGGTCTCCTCCGGGGCCCGGAGCAGCGGGTCCAGTCCGGGAACCCCGAGGATGCGGCCGTACTCGGCGTGGCAGGCGTCCCCAGGCGGCGGCACCGTCTCCCGCTCCGGACCCTGGGTGCGCAGGGGGATGTTCTCCCCCTCGCTTCGCCCCCGGATGCGCTGCAAATCGAACAGACCGTAGTCCGCGCCCTGCTCCCGGAGGTGCTCCAGCCATTTGCCGATCTCGTCACCCTGGGCGGAGAAATAGACAATCTGCCTCCCGTCCGCGGCGATGCGGATCAGGGCGTCGATCACCGCGGCGGCCCGCTCGTCGTCCGCGTTGCCCAGGGTTTCGTCCAGCAAAAGCGGCAGGCGGGCCCGCTGCTCCTCCTGCTCCACGAATCCCAGGCGCACGGCCAGCAGGAGCTGGACCCGCTCCCCGGCGGAGAGCTCCTCCAGCTGCAGCCTTTTCCCCCGCACCTGATCGAGGGCCGCGAAGGCCGGGTCGCTGTGCTCCTCGAGCTCCAGGCGGAGGCGTCCCGAGGTGATGCGGGAGAGCAAGGCGTCCGCGCCGCGGAAGACCCCGGGCCGGGAGCGCTCCGCGGAGGTGCGCCGGATGTGCTCGGTGAGCAGGCTTCCGGCCACGGCTCGGCTGTCCCGCTCGCAGGTGTCCGCCAGCCCGGCCTCCGCCTCCTGGACCGCGGCCAGGGCCTGGCTCACGTCGGTGCCGGACTTGGCCCGCTCCAGATCCCGCTCGATGGTGGCCACCCGCTGCACCAGCCCCTCGTGCTCCGCGGCCAGCTGCTGCCTTTCTTCGATCCGGGCCTCGACCTCGGCCCGAGGCTCGGCCAGAAGGGGATCTTCACCGCCGATGCGGCGGAGGTAGTCGTCCCGGGACCCCCGGGTCTTCTGCAGCTCGCCAGAGAGGCGCAGATACTCCCCCCGCTGCTCCAGCCAGCGGCTCAGCCTGGCTTCGTCCCCGTGCTCCAGGTTCAGGCGGGAGAAGATGTCCCGCAGCTCGCGCTCGATCTCCTCGAGGCGCGGGCGCAGCGTGTCCGCGATCAGTCGTTCCGCTGCGTGGGCCTCGGACCGGGCCCGATCCCGCTCTTCCCGCCGCCGGTCCAGATCCTTGACCGCGGATCGGGCCGCCTCCGCGGACTCCGCCCCGGAGAAGCCCAGGGGCCGGAGCAAGCGGCTCAGCTCCCGCAGGCTCCGCTCATGCTGCTCCCCGGCCGTTTCCAGCCCCGCCTGCGCGGCGCGCAGCTCCTCCAATGCCTGCTGCCATCGGGTGAGGCTCTCCGCGAACAGGGCCAGCCATTCCTCGCCCACCTCGAGGCGCAGGCCCAGGCTCTGCTCCAGCTGATCCTTGCGTTCCTCGAGCTCCCGAACCTGACGGGCATGCTCCTCTTCTTCGCTTCGCAGGGCGTCCAGGCGGGCCCTTCGCTCTTCCCGCAGCCGGATCGCGGCATGCGTGCGGTGCAGCTCGTCCAGGGCCCGTGCCACGCCCTCAGGGGTCCAGCTCTGCGGCCCCGGCAGGCCCAGGGCCTCGAAGTCCCTGCGGTGCGCTCCTTCGGACCCTTCGTGTTTTTGGGCCCGGGCCTCGCCCAGCCAGAGAAGAAGGGGCCCGAGCGGTGCCAGGCCCAGCCAGGCCCAGTGCATGCTCGCGGAGAGGACGAGGGCGGGGGCCGCGGCGCAGACCCCGGCGAGGACCAGGTAGGGGAGACGGAGCCGTCGCGCTCGGGTCAGGCGGTGCCGGGCCAGCCAGCCCGCCAGCAGGGTCAGGCCCTGGCGGACAAGGTCCGGGGTGTGCTCAACGGGGCCTGTTTCGCTGAGCCAGTTGCGCCGCTCCTGGAGCACCTTCTCCCTGGCTCGGGCTTTCTCGAAGGACCGAGCCAGCCCGGTCAGATCCCCGATCTCCACCCGGTCCAGCTCGCTCAGCCGCGTTTCCTCCACCGCGCCGGCCAGGCGGTCGCGGAGCTGCGCCTCTCGCTGGGCGGCCCGGTCCCGCTCGCGGGTCAGTTGCCGGATATCCGCGTCCGCGGCCTCGATGCCGTCGCAGAGGCCGTGCATGCGCTCCAGCGTGGCCCGATCCGGGTCGTCACCGGGCAGAGCGCAGGCCTCAATCGCCCGGTTCGCCTCCTCCAGGCGTCCCTGCTGGGTTTCCAGCTGCCGCTGTTTCTGCTCCCGCTCCTGGCGCAGCTGCTGGATCCCTTCCAGCTCGTCCCCGCGCAACTCGGCCATCTCCGCGGGATAGGCCTCC
>CAYFSD010000342.1:0-2718 GCA_964345705.1 uncultured Desulfohalobiaceae bacterium | reverse complement strand
TTCTGGCTGGAGGTCTGGGTCCGGAGAGCGTCGGGGCGGGCCTGACCCTGCTTCCCGACGGAGTGGACCTCAACTCCGGGGTGGAGGCCGCCCCCGGGATCAAGGATCGCCGGGCCCTGGGGCAAACCATAAGCGGGATACAAGGAGAGACCCTATGAGCACGGGCTATTTCGGAGAATACGGCGGATGCTATGTCCCGGAGCTTTTGCTGCCCCCGCTGCAGGAGCTCGGGCGGGGCCTGGAGGAGATCGTGAAAAGCGATTCCTTTCAAGGGGAGTTCCGTGGCCTGCTACGGGACTTCGTGGGCCGGCCCACCCCGCTCACCCGCTGCGGCAATCTCTCCCAAGAGCTCGGTTTCGAGCTGTGGCTCAAGCGGGAGGATCTGGCCCATACCGGGGCGCACAAGATCAACAACACCATGGGCCAGGCTTTGCTTGCCAAGCGGATGGGCAAGACCTGCCTCATGGCCGAGACGGGAGCGGGCCAGCACGGAGTGGCCACAGCCACGGCGGCCGCCCTTTTGGGCCTGGACTGTCTGGTGTTCATGGGGGAGAAGGATGTCCAGCGGCAGAGCGTGAACGTGCGGCGCATGGAGACCCTGGGGGCGCGGGTGGTGCCGGTGACCAGCTCCACGAAGACCCTGAAGGACGCCATCAACGCGGCGCTTCGCCACTGGATCGCCCATCAGGGCACCACCCACTACTGCCTGGGCTCCGTGGCCGGGCCGCATCCCTTCCCCAGCCTCATCCGCGAGCTGCAGGCGGTTATCGGGGACGAGGCCAGGCAGCAGTTCCTGGAGACCACCGGCGGGCTGCCGGACCGGGTCCTGGCCTGCGTGGGCGGCGGATCCAACGCCATCGGCATCTTTTCCGCCTTCCTCGGGGACGAGGGAGTGGGCCTGACCGGAGTGGAGGCGGCCGGCTCGGGCGAGCCGGGGTGTTTCAACTCGGCCACCCTGACCCAGGGGACCCCGGGAGTGCTCCACGGGGCGCTCAGCTACCTGCTACAGTCCCCGCAGGGACAGGTCCTGCCCTCTCATTCCCTAGCCCCGGGGCTGGACTACCCCGGAGTGGGCCCGGAGCACGCCCATCTGCGGGATACGGGGCGCGTGGCGTACAAGACGGTGGGTGACGAGGCCGCGTACCGGGCCTTCAAGCGCCTGGCCCGCAGGGAAGGGATCATCCCCGCCCTGGAGAGCTCCCACGCCCTAGCCGGAGCCCTGGAGTGGGAGGGCGTGCTGGATCCGCGAGCCAAGGTGCTGGTCAACCTCTCCGGCAGGGGAGACAAGGATCTGGAGATCGTTTTCGCCTACGAGGACGAGCAAGGAAAGAAGGAGGCGAGCCATGGCTGAGGGAGGCGAGCGGCTGCGACAGCGCATCGAGGAGGCAAGGGCACAGGGGCGCAGGGCCCTGATTCCCTTTCTTCCGGCGGGGTACCCAGACACGGACAGCTTCTGGGACCATATCCTGGAGCTGGACCGAAGCGGGGCGGACATCATCGAGATCGGGGTCCCCTTCTCCGATCCCGTTGCCGACGGCGAGGCCGTGGAGGAGGCCTCGCAGCAGAGCCTGGCCCGGGGCGTGGACCTGGAGTGGATCTTCTCCGGGCTCGCCGGAGTCCGGGACAGCATCGGGGCGGAGCTGGTGCTCATGGGGTACGTGAATCCCTTCCTGCAGTACGGCTGGGACCGACTGGCCCGCAAGATGGGCGAGTGCCGCGTGAGCGGCCTCATCGCCCCGGATCTTCCCCTGGAGGAGAGCGCGGGGCCGGAGCGGGCGCTGGCGGGAAGCGGCGCCTCCCTGATCCGGCTGGTGGGGGTGAACACCTCCCCGGAGCGGATGCGGCGCTACGCGGAGCACGCGGAGGGGTTCGTCTACTTCGTCTCCGTCCTGGGCACCACGGGGGGTGACGGCGGGCTCTCCCCGGAGCTCGCGCAGGGGCTCGGAAACGCGGGGGAGATCTTTGACGCGCCCCTGGCCCTGGGCTTCGGCCTGAGCCGGCCCCAGCAGCTGGAGGGCATCGCGGAGCGCGTGGACGCGGTGGTCTTTGGCAGCGCCCTGATCCGGCACATCCGGGATGGGGGGAGCTCGGGGGAGTTCATGGCCCGCTGGCGGAGCTAGCAGGACGCCCCCAATCTTCCAGTTGCTGCGCTTTCTTGTGGGAAGGTGTATTTAACTTATTGAATTATATGCTATTTATCCGAGAGGCCGAAAGCGGCTGCAGCGCTTCGCGGGGTTTCATAAGGCTTCAGGGCCTTGTTGCGGAGGCGGTTGGCGAATTTCGGAAAGAAGTCTGTCCCGGGCGAAGAAATGCTTATGTGTATTTTATGGACGCGATATTCGTCCGATAATGATCTGTTCATTAGGCTGCCTCGAGTTGTTGACACAGATCATGGCCTTCGTGTCCAATGAGGGCGAAAGTTGGCCTGTTGCGCGAATCCGTGTTCCTCCAGGAGCGGGCGGGTCTTGGGGATATCAGCCCAGGAGGTGAAAATGGCACAGGCCTTTGCAGATGGGGAATGCCCCGTCATCCCCTCGGAGCGGGCCGAGGACCTCCATCGCATGGAGGAGGCGGATCGGGCGGGGCTGATCCTGTTCATGGCCGGAAATCAGTTCATGGCCCTGCCGGACCTGGTGCGGGCCTTTCTGTGCGACAATCCGGGAGCGGATCCCGTGGCCTACGAAACCCTGCCACCGGGCCTGGAGCTCAGACAGATCC
>CAYFSD010000341.1:0-2720 GCA_964345705.1 uncultured Desulfohalobiaceae bacterium | reverse complement strand
AAGACCCCGGGACGCCCTGTCTCGTAGGTCACGCTGTCCACCTCCGTGGTGGCCCAGCGGGTGAACTCCAGACCCTCCTCGTCCTCGATGGGCCCGATGTCCGGACGCTGCCCGATGGCAGGGAAGATTTGGTCCACCTCAAGATCGAACTCGCTGCCCGGAACCGGCACCGGACGCCTCCGGCCCGAGGAGTCGGGCTCGCCCAGCTCCATCTCGATGAGCCGGATGCCGGACACCTCCCCGTCCCGGTCCAGGATCTGCTGCGGGGCGCTGAGATAGGCGATGCGAATGCCCTCGCACTCCGCGGCCTCGATCTCCTCCCGCAGGGCGGGCATCTCCTTCCGGGTGCGGCGGTAGACGATGGTTACCTCCTCGGCCCCCATGCGCAGGGCGCAACGGGCCACGTCCACCGCGACGTTCCCCCCGCCGATCACGGCCACCTTCCGGCCCACCCTGGCCGTGCCGGAGAGATTGACCTCTCGCAGGAAGTCCACTCCCTGGCGCACCCCCTGGGCCTTCTCTCCGGGGACCCCCAGCTCCATGCCCTTGTGCGCGCCCAGGGCCAGATAGACCGCGCTGTAGCCCTCATTGAAGAGGCCATCGATGGTCACGTCGCGACCCAAGGCAGTGCCCGTCCGGATCTCCGCGCCCAGGTTGGTCACCACCTCGATCTCCTGGTCCAGGACCTCCCGGGGCAGCCTGTGGGCGGGAATGCCCACCCGGAGCATACCTCCGGGCACGGGCAGGGCCTCGAAGATGGTGGACTTCACCCCGGAGCGGGCCAGGTGATAGGCGGCGGACAGCCCGGCGGGGCCGGAGCCGATGACGGCCACTTTCTCCGGCCGCTCGGGCGCGCAGGGAATCTGCACCTGTCGGGCGTCGAACTGGTCCGCGGCCAGGCGCTTCAGATTGCGGATGGACACGGGCTCGTCCACCTCGCAGCGGCGGCAGGCGTCCTCGCAGCCGCGGGGGCAGATGCGGCCCAGGATCCCAGGCAGGGGGAGATCGTCCATGATGATCTCTAAGGCCCGCTCGTAGTTGCCGTGCCGGACCATCTGCACGTAGCCCTGCACGTTGAGCCCCGCGGGGCAGGTCATGCGGCAGGGGGCGGGGTCGCCCTTGCGGATGGCGTACGCGGCCGGGATGGCCTGATCGTACTTCTTGAATGCGGCCTTGTTCATGGACAGGCCCTGGTTGTATTCGTTGGGCAGCTCCACGGGGCAGGCCGTGGCGCAGTCCCCGCAGCTGGTACACTTGTCCATGTCCACATAGCGGGGATTCTGGAGAACCTCCGCGGTGAAGCTGCCGGGGTCTCCCCGTACGTCGCGGAGCTCGGAAAGGGGGAGGAGCTCGATGTTCAGGTGGCGTCCCACCTCCACCAACTTGGGGGAGATGATGCACAGGGAGCAGTCGTTGGTGGGGAAGGTCTTGTCCAGCTGGGACATGACGCCCCCGATGGCGGGGGAGGATTCCACAAGGTAGACGTAGTATCCGGAATTGGCCAGATCCAGGGCGGACTGCATTCCGGTCACGCCGCCGCCGACCACCATGACGGCGCCGACAGGCTCCTTGTCCGTGGAAACGGTTCTGCGCGGGTCCTGTTCAGCCATAGGGTCCTCCCCGGCGGCCCGGGACGGGCCGCTTGCCAGTCGAGGATCTTGTGGGGCTTCGGCCGTTGTCCCGGTGCCGCCGGCTTATTTGATGTGACTGATGATCTCCGGCAGGCGGTGCTCCCATCCCATGGTGGAGAGCATGGCCCCGCCGAACCCCCTTTGCCGAAGATCGTGGACACCCTCGGCCGCGATCTTCATGCCTTCCCGGGCCTTGTCCGGGGACTGCTTGAGCCGGGTGATGAGCTCGGCGGGGATGGAGATCGCGTCGATGTTCATGTCGATGTACCGGGCCATTCCCAGTGATTTGAGCAGCATGACCGCGGGAACCACGCGGGCGCTCAGGGAGCCGAGGGCCTGTTGCAGGCCGTCCAGTAGGGAGGGGTCGAACACGGGCCTGGTGACGAAGTAGCTCGCCCCCTGCTCGAGCCCCGTCTCGATCTCCCGCTTGACCCGATCCATTTGTTGGGGATCGGTGCCGATGTCCAGGGGATGGCCCACGTAAAAGGAGGGACTCCCCTGCAGCTCGGATCCGGCGAGATCCCGTCCGGAGCGCATTCTCTGGACTGCCTCCTGCAGATCGGCGAGCCCGAGGTCGTTCACCGCGAGGGTGTGGGGATGGTCCCCGTAGCCCGGAGGATCTCCCTGCACCAGCATGAGGTTGGCGATCCCCAGGGATGCGGCGGAGAGAAGATCTCCCTGCAGGGCGAGCCGGTTGCGATCTCGGCAGCAGACCTGCATCACCGCCTCGTGGCCCTTCCGCCGCAGCAAAATCGCCGCGCCCAGGGCGCTTTGCCGCATGACCGCGTTGTTCATCTCGCTCACGACCAGGGCGTCCATCTGCCCCTTGATCCGGGCCGCCGCACCGAGCATGGCGCTGGTGTCGGTGCCCTTGGGAGGGTCGAATTCGGCCAGGAGAGCGAATCCCTCGCTCTCGAGCTTGTCCTGGAGCACGAGATCCTCCTTGCGGGCTTTGCGCGCCCGGCTCCGGCAACCGGGACGCTTTCCCAGACATTCCAAAAAGATATTTTGAGTGTAATTGATTTTTATCAACCCTGTTCATTTCTGTCAATTGAGTTCAGGAAAAAACTCCCTCCTGGTGTCCGGGGG
>CAYFSD010000340.1:0-2737 GCA_964345705.1 uncultured Desulfohalobiaceae bacterium | reverse complement strand
CAGCAGCAACGCTCAATCCGATCCGGGACGCCTCCACCAAACCCTGGTTCCTCGTCTCCGTCATCACCACCCTTTTTTTGGCCGCCCTTCTCGGCGGCTATCTCCTCTATGCCCTTCACGCCCTCAATTCCCTGCAGCACGAAGAGCTGGCCGTGGAGAGCTCCTCCTGGAAGCTCCTGTACTACGACGAGGTGCTCAGCATGTCCACTCGGGTGAGCACGCTCAGCGGCAACCTCAAGTGGCGCGAGAGGTATTCTGGGGCCAAGCCCAGGCTGGAGGGGCTGCTGGAGGACATTCCGGAGATGCTCGCCACACCCGGGATACACCGGATGGTAGAGGATCTGCGGCGCTACGACACCAAACTCACCCGTATCGAGCAGGAGGCCTTTCGGCTCGTGGGCCGGGGGGAGAAGAAGGAGGCGGCGGAGCTTTTGGCCGGATGGCTCTACATCAAGAACAGGATGCGGCTGGAGAATCGGGCCCGGGAGCTCATGGGGCTGGTGCAGGAGCGCATCAGGCGCGCCACCTCCTTTCAGCGGACCCTGGCGGCTACGGTGCTCGGGATTGGGGCGGTCTGCCTCGCGGTGCTCCTCTTCTGCTGGACCAGGACCGTCCGGCTCTGGCGGCGGCAGGTCGCGATGAAGAAGGAAGCGGAGAGGGCCCTGGAGGAAAGCGAGGACAAATACAAGAGCTTGGTCCAAACCTCCCCGGACGCCATCGCCCTGGCGGACCGAGAGGGCCGGCTCCTCGCGGCCAACCCGGCCATGGCGGAAAGGTTTTCCACCGAGGACGGCGAGCTAGCGGGGAAATCCTACTATGGGCTCATGCAGGAGGAGGCCGCGGACAAGTGCATCGGATACGGCGTGCAGGCCATCGAGGAGAACAGGATCGTCTCCTGTGAGCAGGAGCGGGAAGCCAGGACCTACGAGGAATACTACATCCCCGTGGTCACCGCCGGCGGGGAGAGTCTGTTCCAGGTGATCTCCAAGGATGTCACGGAAAAGCGGGACATGGAGAGGCGGCTGCTGGAGATGAGCCTGTACGATGCCTCCACCGGCCTGTACTCCCGCTCCTTCTTCGAGGAGGAGATGAAGCGCCTGGGCCAGGACAGGCACTGTCCCCTGGGTATTATCATCTGCGATATCAACGGGCTCAAGCTGATCAACGACACCCTGGGGCATCAAAGCGGGGACCTCCTGCTCAAGGCGGCCGCGGATCTCCTGCGGCGCTGCTTTCGCGATAGCGATATCGCGGCCCGCATCGGGGGAGACGAGTTCGCCGTGCTGCTTCCGGGAAGCGACGAGGCGAGTGTGGCTGGCTGCTGCGATCGAATACGGCGGGAGCTTGCCCGGTACAATCAGGACTCCGCGGAGCTCAGCCTGTCCATTTCCATGGGCTATGCTGTGGAATACTGGCCGTTTCCGGATATGAGCGCCCTGTTCAAGCGGGCGGACGACGCCATGTACAAGCAGAAGCTGCAGCAGAGCCACAGCTCGCGCAGCGAGACGGTTCAGGCCCTGATGAAGACCCTGGAGGCCAGGGATCACATCACCGAGGGGCATGCGGAAAGGATGGCGGAGCACGCCGTTTTGCTGGGCCACTCTCTGGGCCTGTCCGAGGAGCGGCTGAACGATCTGGGGCTCTTGGCCCGATTCCACGATCTGGGCAAGGTGGCTGTCCCGGACGCCGTGCTGTTCAAGCCCGGCCCGCTCACCCAGAGGGAATACGCGGAAATGCAGCGCCACTGCGAGGTCGGCCGCCGCATAGCCCTGTCCCTTTCCGATCTGGCCTCCATCGCGGACTTCATCCTCATGCACCACGAGCACTGGGACGGCGGGGGCTACCCCCTGGGGCTCTCCGGAGAGGAGATTCCCCTTGAATGCCGCATCCTGGGCATTGTGGACGCCTACGACGCCATGATCAGCGAGCGGCCGTACAAGGATGCCTTGCCCTGCGACGAGGCGGTCCGGGAGCTGCGCCGCTGCGCCGGGACGCAGTTCGATCCCGGCCTGGTGGAGCGATTCATCGCCCTTGTCCCCGAGGAGGAGGTCCCGCTTCGCAGCAATGGCTGATTCGCTGTATTCGGGAATGGACAACCGACTGAGGGTGTTGCTAGATTGAATGCCGTTCAGGCTTCCGGTCCGCATTCGAGGGGCAGGGAGCCGCACGGAGGGAGCAGGAAAAAGCCAAACAGAAAGGGAATGGGGATGCGAATGCGGATGACGGCGCTTCTTGTGGTGTGTGTCTTTCTGAGCGTGATGTTGCTGGCCTGTGCCGGAGCTAGCAAACAGGAGAAGGGAACCGGTTACGGTGCCGCGACCGGGGCCGGCATCGGCGCCATCCTGGGCCAGGCCATCGGCAAGGACACCAAGGGGACGCTCATTGGTGCGGGCGCCGGCGCGATCGTGGGCGCCATCGCCGGGAATCAGGTCGGGCGCTACATGGATCGGCAGGAGCGCGAGATGCGCGAGGCCCTGGACCGCCAGGAGCAGGCCAGCATCCGGCGGGAAAGGGAGATCCTTCGGGCGACCTTCGACGAGGACCTGTTCTTCGACTTCGACTCCGCCGAGCTGAAGCAGGGCGGTCTCGGGGAGCTGGACCGCGTGGCGGATGTGCTCAATAAGTATCGCAAGACCACCATCCGCATTGAGGGGCATACGGACCGGAGCGGACCCGCGGAGTACAATCAGAAGCTGTCCGAGCGCCGCGCGGAGGCGGTGAAGGAAGCCCTGATCCA
>CAYFSD010000339.1:0-2753 GCA_964345705.1 uncultured Desulfohalobiaceae bacterium | reverse complement strand
ATAGATGGCCACCAGGACAATCACCAGCGACAGGGCGATGTTGAAGCTGAAGAAGGTATCCAGCAGGAAGGGCGGCAGCGGCAGGACGATCATGGATAGCAGCGCCATCACCAGGATGGGCACTCCCAACCCATTGCGGGCGATGTTGCCTACGCTGCCCAGCCAGTTATCGGCCGTGGATGCCGGCTCTGCCATTCACTGCTCCGCTGTGCGGGCCTTCGCCCCGCAAGGTGTCAAATTCATGGCGCATCCGCCAATTCCTCGGGGATGGGAAGGTCGTCAAAGCGCTCCGGCCCGGACTGCCCCTCCTCCCGCAGGAAGTAGAGATACGCCAGGATCTGGGCCACCGCCTGGAAGAGCCCGGCGGGGATCGCCTGATCCAGCTCCGCATGTTCATACAAGGCGCGTGCCAACGGCGGCGCCTCCAGGATGGGGACCTCGTTCTCGCTGGCCACGGACCGGATCTGGGTAGCCATGAGGTCCACCCCCTTGGCCACCACCACCGGGGCGGCCATGGACTCCTGGTCGTAGCGCAGGGCCACCGCATAGTGGGTCGGGTTGGTCACCACCACATCGGCGGAGGGGACCTCCTCCATCATCCGCTTCTGCGCCATCTCCTGCTGCAGGGAGCGGATGCGCTGCTTCACCTGCGGATCGCCCTCGGTCTGCTTGTTCTCGTCCTGGACCTCCTTGCGGGTCATCTTGAGCTGGCGCTGGTTATCCCAGAGCTGGAAGGGGATATCCACTACCGCCAGCAGGATGAGGGAGAGGCTCATGAAGAAGAAGGCGTAGAGGACCAGCTCCCCCATCCGGGCCATGGCCACCTCCAGGCCGGCCGTACCCAGGGCGAGGAACTCCCGCCCCTCCATCCAGAGGAAGAGGATGGCCAGCGCGCCCACCAGCGCGAACTTGAAGAAGGCCTTGAGGAATTCCAGCGCCCCGCGGGGCCCGAAGACGCGGCCCAGCCCCTTGACGGGATCCAGCTTGCTCCACTTGAAGGCCATCGCCTCCAGGGAGATGACCCAGCCGGAGAGGGCGATGGAGCTGAAGATGGCAACGAGGATCATCACGGTGACGAAGGGGGCGATCACCCACAGCCCCTCCAGGCCGCTGGCGAAGAGCCGCTCGATGAGGATCCCCTCGTCGAAGACCGCCTCCCGCTCCAGGGCGAAATTCGCCTCCAGGATATTCAGGAGGCCGTCGATCATCATGGGGCCGAAGAAGTAGAAGGCCCCGGCCGCCCCCATGACCATCGCCATGGTGCTCAGCTCCCGGGAGCGCGGGACCTGCCCCTTCTCCCGGGCATCCTGCATCCGTTTAGGGGTGGGGTCTTCGGTCTTCTCCTGTCCGTCCTCGTTCTCGGCCATGGCGGACTACCCGGATTGTGGTCCGAACAGGGAGCGCACCGTCTCGAAGGCGTGGGCCACCAGGTCGACGAAGCGCTCCTCGAAGGTCGGGAGCGTCAGAATCATGACGCCGAAGCCCACGGTCATGGTGACCGGGAAGCCGACGGCGAAGATGTTCAGCTGCGGCGATGCGCGGGTCATGATGCCGAAGGCCAGGTTGACCACCAGTACCGACGCCACCACGGGAATTGCAATAAGTACGCCACCCGCGAAGACGTGGGCCCCCTGGCTCGCCAGCGTCCACCAGGCGGAGCGGTCGAAGCCGGTGGGACCCACCGGGATCCCCTTGAAGCTCTCCAGCACCACCTGGACGATCATCAGGTGCCCGTCCATGACGACGAAGAGCAGCGTCGCCACCAGCACCCATAGCTGGGAGATCATGGGGACCTGGGTACCGCTTACCGGGTCCACCATGGAGGCGAAGCCCAGGCCCATCTGCAGCGCCATGACCTGCCCCCCCAGGATCACCGTCGAAAACGCCAGCTGGACGACAAAGCCCATGGCCACGCCGATGAGGATCTGGTGCAGCGCCACCAGGAAGGCCTCCGGGGAGGTGGGGTCGATGACCGGCATGGGCCCGAGCTGCGGCGCGACCATCACCGTCAGGACCACCGCCACGAAGATCCGGATGCGGGTCGGCGTGTAGGCATTCCCGAAGACCGGTGCGGCAAAGAGCATCCCGCTGATGCGCATGAAGGGCCAGAGGAAGCTGCCGATCCAGGCGGTGATCTCGGCAGTAGTCAGCTCCACGACGGCCTGCTCACCCGATGAGGTTGGGGATGTTGCCGTAGAGCCGCTGCGTGAAGTCCAGCAGGGTCTGCAGGAGGAAGGAGCCGGCGAAGATGAGCACCATCACCGTCACCAGCAGTTTGGGGATGAAGGAGAGCGTCATCTCGTTGATCTGGGTGGCCGCCTGGAACATGCTCACCAGCAGACCGGTCAGCAGTGGTGGCATGAGGACCACCATGAGCATGATGAGAACGACCTCCAGGGCCCCCTGGAATACCGTGAGCACGACCTCCGGCGTCATGGTATCGGCGCTCCATTGGCGTAGAAGCTATTGGCCAGGGTGCTCATGATGAGCATCCAGCCGTCCACCAGCACGAAGAGCATAATCTTGAAGGGCAGCGAGATGATCATGGGCGAGAGCATCATCATGCCCATGGACATCAGCACACTGGCCACCACCAGGTCGACGATGAGAAACGGGATGAAGATCAGGAAGCCGATCTGGAACGCCGTCTTCAGCTCGCTGGTGACAAAGGCCGGGACCAGCGCCCAGAAGGGCACGTCATCCGGGCTCTCGATGCCATCCTCGCCGGCGATGATGGCATCGAGAGCCCGGAT
>CAYFSD010000338.1:0-2761 GCA_964345705.1 uncultured Desulfohalobiaceae bacterium | reverse complement strand
TCGGCCTCGACGACAGCGTCTTCAAGAACGCCAGCGGCTGGCCCGACCCCGAGCTCTTTGGGCTGGGACGGGGCGGCGGGCTCGGGCTGTGGTTGCGGCTGCTGCTGGGGCTGTGGCTGGGCCTGTGGCTGGGCCTGTGGCTGGGCCTGGGGCTGCTGGGCCTGCCCGCCCATGGGGGTCACGGAGCTGATCAAGGGCCGGCTGTCCGTGTTCTCCACCTCCACCTTGAAGTATTCCTCGTCCACGAAGACGTTGAAGGTGCGCAGGTTCTGGCCTTTGAACGGGGCCTCCTTGGCCGGCTTCTCCACCAGCTCGCCCCGCTTGGCCTTGTCCACGAGCTCCTGCTCCCGCTTCACCTCCTCCATGGTCCTTGGCTTCACCTCCTCGGGCATCTCCTCGAAGCCGTGCTTCCAGCGCAGGAACTTCCTGCCCGTGGTGGGATAGAGCGCATAGATGAGCACCTCGTCGATGTCCTTGGCCAGGCCCTCGGTCTCCGCCTTGGCCTTGTCCAGCTCGGGCTCCAGGATGTCCGCGGGACGGCCCGCGTAGGGCTCGCTGCCGCGCGGGTAGTCCTGCAGGGCCTTGTTCTGGACCTCGGGATCGATGGGCGCGGGGGTCTGGCCGTAGAGCCCGTAGCACAAGTCCTTCACCTGGGCGGTGATCATCTTGTACCGCTCGTCCTCGGTGTCGAACAAAACGTTGTTCACCGTCTGGATGCCCACGATCTGGCTCGTGGGCGTCACCAGCGGAACCTGGCCCAGCTCCCGGCGCACGCGGGGCAGCTCCTCGAAGACCCGGTCCAGCTTGTCCAGGGCGTCCATCTCCCGCAGCTGGTTGACCAGGTTGGAGATCATGCCGCCCGGGGTCTGGTGCAGCAGGACATTGGCGTCGATGATGGTGATCCGGTCGTCCAGGAGGTGGCGGTATTTGGGAGTGATCTCCTTGAAGTGGCCCGCGCACTTGGTCAACTGGCGCAGATCGAAGCCCGTATCCCGGTTGGTCCCGCGCAGGGAGGCCACCAAGGGCTCAAGGGCGGGATGCGAGGTGCGATAGGCCCAGGGGGAGAGACAGACGTCGATGATGTCCACTCCCGCCTCGATGGCCTTGAGCATGGCCATGTCCCCCATGCCCGAGGTGAAGTGGCTGTGCAGGTGGATGGGGGTGCTCACCGTCTCCTTCAGGGACTTGACCAGCCTGTACGCGTCATAGGGGGCGATGATCCCGGCCATGTCCTTGATGCAGATGGTGTCCGCCCCCATGTCCTCCAGTTCCTTGGCCTTGTCCAGGTAGTACTGCAGGTTGTACACTTCACCGCCCATCCGACCCTCGGTCAGGGAATAGCAGATGGAGCCCTGGAAGTGCTTGTTCTGCTCCTTGATCACCTTGACCACGGTCTGGAAGTTGCGGAAGTCGTTGAGCGCGTCGAAGACGCGGAAGACGTCGATCCCGTTGACGCAACAGCGCTCGGTGAAGGCCTCGGCCACGTCGTCGGGATAGTTGCGGTAGCCCACCAGGTTCTGCCCCCGCAGAAGCATGGAAAACGGGGTGTTCGGGGCGTATTTCTTCAGGGTGCGGATCCGCTCCCAGGGATCCTCGCCCAGGAAGCGGTGCATGGCGTCAAATGTCGCTCCGCCCCAGACCTCCATGGCGAAAAAGCCCACCTTGTCCATCTCCTCGGCGATGGGGGCCAGATCCTCGGTCCGTCCGCGCGTGGCGAACAGGGACTGATGCCCGTCCCGCAGGGTCAGGTCCTGGATCCGGAGCGGATTGTCCGCCTGCATCTTCTCCTCGAGGTCCGCTGCCTGCAGATGTGTATGTTGATCCACCATGGCCTGCTCCTTTTCTTTACCCTGATTTGCTTCGGTTGCCCGCCAAAAGGGAAAACGAAGGAATTTCCCTTATGGGGGCCTCTCCAGATCTCACCGGACCAGCCGGAACTGCCACATATAGCGGCGTTCCATGATGGCCTGCCTCCCGGACATGGCCCAGGGGCTGTTCACCGGGAAGGCCGGCCGCTTGGGCCCGGCCTGTGCCTGGGCCTGCTCCTGCTGCATCAGTTGGGCGGCTTCCTGCTCCTCCTGCAGGTAATAGGCGATGCCCGCGGATATGGCCGCGATCTTCTTCTCCCTCGATTCCATACGATTTGGCTCCCGGTTTGGCAGGGCGTCCTGCCTGATAAAACAGCCTTCTCCTCGGGATGCTTTCCGCCAGCATCAGCCGCTTCGCCGCGGCTCGGCGTAGAGCTCGCCGCCGTGGGCGTCGTTGGCCACGACAGCGGGAAACTCTTCCACGGTGAGCTCCCGGACCGCCTCGGGCCCCAGATCCTCGTAGGCAATGATCCGGGCCCCGGTAATGCACTGGGACAGAAGCGCCCCGGCTCCGCCGGTGGCCGCCAGATAAACGCCCCCGTATTCCCGCAGGGCCTGCTTGACCTCGGGGCTGCGCCTGCCCTTGCCCATGGTGGCCTTGAGGCCGAGGCTATAGAGCCGCGGGGCGAAGGGATCCATCCGGTAGCTGGTGGTGGGCCCCGCCGAGCCGATGGGGCGCCCGCTCGGGGCGGGTGTGGGCCCCACATAATAGATCACCGCCCCCTGCAGGGGAACGGGAATCTCCTCCCCGCGGTCCAGGGCCTGAGTCATCCGCTTGTGCGCTGCGTCGCGCGCGGTGTACAGCGTGCCGGAGAGATAGACCCTGTCCCCGATGCGGAGCTGACGCACCGCTTCATCAGTGAGTGGCGGCGACAGATGATAGGTGTTCATGT
>CAYFSD010000337.1:0-2766 GCA_964345705.1 uncultured Desulfohalobiaceae bacterium | reverse complement strand
GAGCAGATCGGCCTGCGCGTGGACCAGACCCTGACCCAGGACGCGACAGGGACCATGGCCTATCTCCAGTTCGAGGCCCTGGACAGGGAGCGCGTCGCTACCGAGCTCTCCGTGAGCTATGTGGATCACAACACCCTGCAGATGGGCTACCGCAATCCGGATGATCATCGCTATCTGCAAAGCGTCGCCGCGCGCTACGGCCTGGTTTTCTCTCCTCCCGGCAACGGCATCAGTCATCAGCTGCATCTGGAGAATTTCGCCAGGCCCGGAGCCACACTTCTCGGGTCGGACAGCCATACCCCGACAGCCGGAGGAATGGGGGTCCTGGCCATGGGCGCGGGCGGCCTCGCGGTGGCCCTGGCCATGGCCGGCGAGCCCTACACCCTGCCCATGCCCCGTGTGACACGGGTCCATCTCACCGGCAGGCTGCGGGGCTGGTCCAGCGCCAAGGACGTGATCCTGGCCCTTTTGGCTCGTCTTTCGGTCAAGGGCGGCGTGGGCGCGGTCATGGAATACACCGGCCCCGGGGTGGAGACACTGAGCGTTCCCGAGCGGGCCACCATCACCAACATGGGCGCCGAGCTGGGGGCCACCACCTCCATCTTTCCCAGTGACGAGCAGACCCGCCGCTTCCTCGCCGCAGTGGGGCGGGAAGGCGACTTTGTCTCCCTGGGCCCGGATCCGGACGCGACGTACGACCAGGAGCTTGAGCTCGATCTGGACACGGTGGAGCCCATGGCGGCCGCCCCCCATATGCCGGACCGCGGGGTCCCGGTCCGGGAGCTGGACGGCCTGGCCGTGGACCAGGTGGTCATCGGCTCCTGCACCAATTCCTCCTACGCGGACCTGGTCCGGGCGGCGGGCATATTGCGCGGCAAACGGGTTCATTCCGGAATGGACGCCCTCCTTTCTCCCGGCTCCAGGCAGGTGCTCCGCCTGCTGGAGAAGGACGGGGTGCTGGGGGACTTCCTGGACAGCGGAGTGCGGCTGCTGGAGTGCGTCTGCGGGCCCTGCCTGGGCATGGGCGGATCCCCCGTGAGCGGGGGGGTCAGCCTGCGCACCTTCAATCGCAATTTTCAGGGCCGCAGCGGAACCGCGGACGCGCAGGTCTACCTGGTGAGCCCGGAGACAGCGGCCCAGGCGGCCCTGGCCGGATCCTTTACCGACCCGGCCCGTTGGGGCGAAGCGCCGGAAAAGCCTGGGCTCCCGGACTATTCCCTGGCCGGGCCGAGCCACTTTCAGCATCCCCCACGGGACGGCTCGCGGGTCGAGGTCCGCCGCGGCCCGAATATCGAGCCCCTGCCCCATTTCGATCCCCTGCCCGAGAGCCTTGAGCTGACTGTCCTGCTCAAGACGGGGGACGATATCACCACGGACCATATCCTTCCCGGCGGTCCGGAGGTGACGGCGCTTCGCTCCAACGTGCCCGCGATCAGCGAACACATCTTCCAGCGGGTGGATCAGGAGTTCGTGTCCCGGGCCAGAGGGCTCGGACCGGGAATCATTGTGGGCGGAGAGAACTACGGCCAGGGCTCCAGCAGGGAGCACGCCGCGCTCGCCCCCCGCTATCTCGGGGTCCGGGCCGTTGTGGCCAAGTCCCTGGCCCGGATCCACAGGGCCAACCTGATCAATTTCGGGATCCTGCCCTTGATCTTCCGGAACAAGGCGGACTATGGTCTGGTCCAGCAGGACGCGCGCCTTGTGATTGAGCGCAGCGAGCTGACCCCCGGAGGCACCGCGGAGATCGGGCTCGCGGACAGTGGACAGCGGATCGAGGCAGTGGTTGACCTCGGCCGCGAGGAGCTGGACATCGTTCTGGCAGGCGGCAGACTGGAATACGTGCGCTCCAAGGGGGCGTAACCGTGCGGCGATTCTTTCCCCGGAGTGCCTTGGCCGGGAAGGACCGGATAAGCGGGGAAAGAGGTGTGATTCACCGTCCCGGGAGCACCGGGACGCAAACAGCCCGGAACAAAACCGCAGAGGACTTCTATGCTGGACGGAATGCGGCGGAATGCCAAGTCGTGGGGGATCAAGCTCCTGTTCGGCGTGATCGTGCTGGTCTTCGTCTTTTGGGGCGTGGGCGGCTTTCAGGGAAGCGAGAAGGCCATTTTGGCCACGGTGAACGGCGAGCGCATCGAGACCAGACAGTTTCAGAAGCGCTATCAGAATCGGCTGGAATCCCTGCGGCAGCAGCGTGAGGACCTGGACACCCGGGACCTACGGGAAATGGACTTCAAGCGCCAGGTCTTCCGGGAGATGGTGAACAGAAAGCTCCTGCTGGACGAGGCGGAGAGGCTGGGCCTGATCCTGCCCAGCTCCGATATCCGGAAGCGGATCGAGGGCATGGAGGTCTTCCAGGGTGAGAACCAAGCCTTCAACGCCACGCGCTATGTTTCCGTGCTCCGGGCCAATCGGATGTCCCCCGCCCAGTTCGAGGCCGGTCTGCGGCGCGATGTCCTGGCCCAGAAGCTGACCGAGCTTTTGACCGGCCCGGTGGAGCCGGCTCCGACTCAGGCCAGGGACTTCTTCGAATACGCCAATATCCGGGGCAAGGTGCGCTCCATCTCCTTCTCCCCGCAGGACTATCTCAATGCCACGGAAGTGAGCCGGGAGGAGGTCGCGGAATACTATGAGGCCAATCAGGAGGCCTTTCAGGAGCCCGCCCGGATGAAGATGGCCTACCTCCGGCTCACCCCGGAAACACTGGCGCAATACCAGGAGATCCCGGAGGAGGAGCTGAGGCGCTACTACCAGCGGAACGAGCAG
>CAYFSD010000336.1:0-2770 GCA_964345705.1 uncultured Desulfohalobiaceae bacterium | reverse complement strand
TGATCCTCTCCGGCGGGATGTTCAGCACGTGGCCCGGGCTGGTTCATAAAAGCCGGGATAGTTCCCGGGTCTGGAGGGGCAAAATCAGTCGAGCGTGGACAGTGTCCGGAAAGTGCGGTAGAATCCGGCGGGTCCTCTCGGTTGGAAGCATCCGGGGCGCGGCGCGTCCCCCGGAGGGCCTTGTGTGCCCGAAAGCGGCTGTGTCGCGGCGAACCCACGGCAAGTAAGGAGTGGCTATGGACTGCAGCCAGCAGCAGAATCTCGAGGTGTGCAATTGCACCTATCCCGACTGTCCCCGCAAGGGGCTTTGCTGCCAGTGCCTGCAGCACCATCTGCGGGCCAGACAGCTTCCGGCCTGTTTTTTTCCTCCGGAGGCGGAGGCGACGTACGATCGCTCCTTCGAGCACTTTGCGCGGTTGGTGGGACAGGGCCAGGTCTAGGGCTCCGGAAGCGCGACTTGCTGTTTTCTTGACCCTTTTTTGAGCTTCCCTCGGCCCGAAAAAAAGAACCGTCCGCTGCTCGGCCCGCCACTCTTCGACGCGGGTTCCACGCGGACCAATCTGGGAAAAGGTGAACGCATGGCAGCAGCCTCGGAACGGATCACCTCGGATATGAGCCTGCCCGGGATACTGGAGCACATCCGGGAGACCCCGGATTATTTCCTGACCAACAACGAGCGGGATGTGTCGCAGTCCGACTTCAAGTGCCGCATCCTGCCCCAGACCACGCTCAAGGTCTCTCCCTACCGCGACGAGGCCGGGTTCTTCGCTTTTGAGGTCTCGGGCGGGGCCTCGGTGCACATGGACCTCATGTACCGGCAGGTGGATCCCCTGGAAAAACTGCGACTGGTGAAGAAGTCCATGCCCCGGACCATGCTGCAGGTGTGCTGCCGGGGGAGAAACCTCTTCGGCTACCGCCCCTATCCGGAGAACGTGCAGCGCTACACGGTCCGGCGTTTCGCCCGGTACGTCGACGTATGGCGGGTGTACGACTTCCTCAATCACATCCCCAACATGCGGGTCGTGGGCGAGGAGGCCCAGAAGGCGGGCAAGCTGCTCATGCCCAGCCTCTGCTTCAACACCGGGGAAAACCACACCGATGACTTCTACCTGGGCAAAGTCCAGGAGATCGTGGACACCTTCGGACGAAACATCATCCTCAGCCTGAAGAACCACTCCGCGGTGGGCACCCCCAAGCGGATCGAGGAGCTCTTCCGAGCCATCCGGACCAAGTTCCCCGATTTGATCCTGGCCTATCACGGGCACAACACCGATGGGAACGATCTGGGGCGCATGGTCGGCGCTGTGGAAGGTGGGGCCAAGATCGTGGAGGCGGCGGACCACGGCTGGGGAGGGGTCTATTCCCAGGCCCCGGCTCTCAGCCTGATCCAGATCCTGAACGAATACGGCTACCATGCCGCCGGGATCAAGGTTCAGCCCCTGCTGGACACCTCGGACCAGATCCGGCGCGATCGGCGGCACTACGAGCGCTTCGAGACCCCGTTCAAGGCCTTCGACCCTACGGTGAAGCGGCATAAGCTCACCGGCGGAGCGGCGAGCATCGCCTTTGAGCAGGCGGAAAAACTGGGCCTTCTGGAGCGGATCCACGAGGTCACGGAGGAGCTGGCGGTGATCAACAAGGAGTTCGGGGAGATCTGGTCCGTGACTCCCGGAAGCCAGATCCTCTGGGCCACCGCGGTGAACAACGTCCTCTATGGCCGCTTCGAGCAGCCCACCGACGATCTGAAGCGCCTCCTGATGGGGTATTACGGCCCCTTTCCCTTCCACCGGCCGCCGGACTGGATCATGGAAAAGGTCCTGGAGCACCGCCGCCGGGACGGCAAGCCCTGGCAGCGCATCCTGGAGGAGGAGGGGGGCATATGGCATCCCGAGGACGTGGATCTGGGCCAGAAGAATCAGGAGCTGGAAAAGTCCCTGGGCCGCAGGGTGAGCGAGGACGAGCTGTGCCTCTATCTCCAGTTTCCCCGCGACGCAGTGAGCTACTTCCGCTTCCGGGAGTCCTACGGCAAGACCTGGCTCCTCCCCCCGGACGTGTGGTTCAAGCAGGGAGGCTTCGAGGACGGCGCGCGGGTGACCATCCCCGATGAGTACGGCAAGACCCACTACATCGATTTCATCTCCACCCGCAAGGAGCAGGGCGTGGTCAAGACCTCCATGCTGGTGGACCATCACTTCCAGACCTTCGCCCACAGCGCGGAGTGACTCCCTTGGGCCGCCACGCGTGTTCAAAGCGTCACAATGGGCCCGGTGTCTGCGCACGTAGTTGCGAGGCGCCGGGCCTTGCTCTTTTCTCCCCGTGTTTCCGCCTCGCGCTCCGTTTAGGGTTCAAGCTAGCGATTTTCCCGTGGGCTCAAGCCCAAATCGTGCTTTGACAAGCAGGGAAAAAACTAGTAACTGGTTTACCTGGCTTTGTGTATTATTTCACAAAATCACGAGAGGGGATGACAAACGTGAGGAGGGTCCTATGTTCAAGTGGTTGTCGCGAGGTGTGACACCGGTCTTTCTCTGGCTGAGCCTGATGCTCTTCACCTCACCGGTGTACGCGGCGGCCGAGTCCGCTGCCGTCGCCGGAGGGGGCGGAGATTGGCCCTGGTGGTTCTGGCCGCTGGTGCTTCTGGTTTTCTGTTTCGTTTTGGGCATTTTGGCCGTGCTGGCGGGGGGCGGCGGGGGGGGGCTCTATGTACCCCTGGTGAGGGGCTTCTTTTCCTTTCATCTGGACTTCGTCCGCCGCGCGGGTCTCTTCGTGGCCC
>CAYFSD010000335.1:0-2783 GCA_964345705.1 uncultured Desulfohalobiaceae bacterium | reverse complement strand
GATCAGGGGCCCAAGGAGATCGCCTCCCTGAGCCGCTCCCTGAATGCCATGCTGGACAGCATCTCCCAGGCGGAGCAGGAGATCGCCCAGCGCAAGGACGCCCAGCAGGATCTGGAACAAAAGCTCCGCCAGAGCGAGAAGATGGCCGCCATCGGCCAACTGGCCTCCGGGGTCGCCCACGAGCTGGGAACGCCGCTGTCGGTGATCGACGGAAAGGCGCAGCGCTGTCTTCGGGACCGGAGCCTGGGCGAGGCCCAGCAGGAGGGGCTGCGGGACATCCGAAGCGAGGTCCAGCGCATGGAGCGCATCGTGCGCCAGCTCCTGGATTTCGGCCGCACCTCCAGGCAGCACCGCCGCTGGGTGCACACGGCCCATGTGGCCCGGTCCGCCTATTCCCTGATGCAGCAGGAGCTCCACCCCGAGGTGCGGGTGGAGCTGGACGGCCCGGACCCCGGACCCTCCATGCACGTGGACCCCATGCGCGTAGAGCAGGTCCTGACCAATCTCCTGCGCAACGCCCTCCAGGCGGAGGGCGTGAGCAGGGTGGTGCTGAGCTGGTCCCTGCTGGACGAGGACCGGGTGGCCCTGAGCGTGGAGGACGACGGCAGCGGGATCCCCCAGGATATCCGGACCAAGCTCTTCGAGCCCTTCTTCACCACCAAGAGGACGGGACAGGGCACGGGGCTGGGCCTGTCCGTGGTGCACGGCATCGTTCGGGATCACGGCGGGCAGGTGCATGTCTCCGATTCGCGGCTGGGCGGTGCGCGCTTCACGGTGGAGCTTCCCCGCGAGCTGGAGCGGAAAAGGGAAACCGGAGAGGACGGCAAGGGATATGGAGAGCAATAACGTCCGGGAGCGGGTGCTCCTGGTGGAGGACGACCAGAGCCTGAAGCAGCTCCTGGCGGAGGAGCTGGAGGACGAGGGTCACGCGGTCCGCACCGAGTCCAGCGCGGAGGGGGCCTTTCCCCTGCTCCAGAGCTGGGAGCCGGATCTGGTGGTCAGCGATCTCAAGCTGCCGGAAGCCGACGGCATGGAGCTGTTGCGATGGAGCCAACAGCTGTACATGCAGCCCGGGTTCCTCATGGTCACGGCCTTCGGGAGCATCCCTCAGGCTGTGGAAGCCCTGAAGTCCGGAGCCGACGACTTTCTCACCAAGCCTCTCGATCTGGACCATTTCCGGCTCTGCGTGCAGAGGATCCTGCAGAATCAGCGCCTGCGCAAGGAGGTGTC
This sequence comes from uncultured Desulfohalobiaceae bacterium, assembly GCA_964345705.1. GTDB lineage: Bacteria > Desulfobacterota > Desulfovibrionia > Desulfovibrionales > Desulfothermaceae > JAIPDU01. The sequence continues at coordinate 1,553 of CAYFSD010000335.1, read as the reverse complement.
GCGCTTCCGGAAGCTGGTGCATCACCAGGATTTCCAGGGCATGATCGGCAGGAGCCGGGAAATGCGGATCCTCTACGATCAGATCCAGAATATCGCCAGGGCGCAGGGGCCCGTGCTGGTGCACGGGGAGAGCGGAACGGGCAAGGAGCTGGTGGCCAAGGCCCTGCACGACCTGAGCCCCAGACGGAACGGCCCCTTCCAGGCGATCAACTGCGCCGGCATTCCGGCCGAGCTCCTGGAGAGCGAGTTCTTCGGCCACGAGGAGGGGGCCTTCACCGGGGCCAACAAGAAGCGCACCGGCCTGTTTCCCCGCTGCCACGAAGGCACTCTCCTTCTGGACGAGATCGGGGAGATGCCGCTCAGCCTCCAGTCCAAGCTCTTGCGCGTGCTCCAGGACGGAAGCTTCCGGCCCGTGGGGAGCAATCAGGAGCGCAAGGCGGATGTCCGGATCATCTGCGCCACGAACCAGAACCTGGAGGAGCTCACCCAGGAGGGGCGGTTCCGGGAGGACCTGTACTACCGCCTGGAGACCTTCGGCATCAGCATTCCTCCCCTGCGGAAACGGCAGGAGGATGTCAAGCTCCTGGCCGCGCACTTCGTCAACCGCTACAACCTCCAGCTGGGCAAGGAGGTGGAAGGCCTCAGCGAGGAGGCCCTCAAGATCCTGGAACAATACGATTTTCCGGGCAACATCCGGGAGCTGCAGAACATCCTGGAGCGGGCCGTGACATTTTGTCACGGCCGCAAGGTGGATGTGGATCATCTGCCCTTTCGCCTGCAGAGGAGCGGGTATCAGGCCTCGGACGAGGGGAAGCAAAGGCTCGGGGAGGAGCTCTGGTCGCAGATCGCCGCGGACAAGGGACGGCTGCCCTCCATGCAGGAGATGGAGAGGCTCTATCTGGACTACGTGCTGCAGCGGGTGGAGGGGAACAAGAGGCGCGCCGCGGCCATCCTCGGCATCAGCCGGCGGACCCTCTACCGCTGGATGGAGGGGGACGGCTGATATCTCGTCCCGGCGGTTATTGCCGTCCGGTTCACATGTGTCATTGTGACACATGCCTAACCAAAGGATCGTCTCGGGAGCGCTCCCGGCCTCTCGCGGCTGCCGGGTGCCGTCAAGATCAAGGGTCTGCCGGGCTAAGTGGCATGCCTGATGCATGGAAAGAAGTGAGGCAGCGGTTTCTCCCCTTCTTTCGAGGGAAGGGAAAACCGCCGGTCCTTGAGGCGGGCATCGGGCTAATCACCAGGTGTCCCGGATTTGCGGGGTGAAGGCGAAGGCTCCTTCCCCTTCCGGGACGCGGGTGTCCACAATATACGGGAAGTACCGGATGGCTTTCCTCTTCCCGCCGCATACCCCCTCCTTGTATGCGCCGCATTTCGGTCCGCTCCCACCGCGACCGGAATGCGGCTTTTTTTATGGACTAAGAGGCAAGTCCGGCCTTCTGTTTTCCTCGAAAAGGGCTTGTTTTCTGCCTGGATGGGGTAGTAGACTGGCCCCGGACCCTACCAACGCGGCAGCCGCAGCGCGGCGCGCCCGGCAAGCGAAGCAAGGA
>CAYFSD010000334.1:0-2787 GCA_964345705.1 uncultured Desulfohalobiaceae bacterium | reverse complement strand
GACAACTATCCCCGGCCCGACCTGGCCCTGGTGCTTTCCGGGGCCGACCCCTACGAGCTGGATGAGCTGGAGTCCACCTCCGAGCTCAAGCTTTCATTGAGCCAGCTCCTGGCCCGGGATCAGCTCATCGACGGCTTTCTGCGAGAGCGGGGGATTCCCCGGGCCTGCCTCATGGCCGGAGGGTACGGCCCGCAGACCTGGCGAGCGCATACCCAGTTCCTGGAGTGGATTTTCAGGGAGAAGAGGTACTGATCCACGGCAGGGCGGGTCATCCGACTAGGCCGTGCCGACTCGTAAAGAAACGATGTATGGGCCTGTCATCGTCTGCTCCTCTGCCCAACACCCGAGCTTCGGAGAACACATCTCGCTGAGCCCTATAAGGCCCTTTCCAGGATCTCCCTCAGCTCCCTCTCTTCCAGCGGCACGGGATTCCCCTTCATGCTGCTCGCCCTCAGGGCCTTGGGGATCACCAGGTCGAGCTTCTCCCGGGAAATGCCGTAGGTGTCAAGAGAGGGGACCTTCAGGGTCTGACAGAGGTCCCGGAGCCAATCCAACCCCTCCTGGATGTCGGCGTCCTGTTTTCCGGTCAGGATGGCGAAGGCCTCGCGATATCGATCCCGGGCCCGGTTCTCGGGATCACGGTCCTCCAGGGCCCGGAGGTTCACCTCTATCACCAGCGGGAGGAGACGGCCGCACAGCGCCCCGTGGGGAGCGGGATACATCCCTCCCAAGGGTCCGGCCAGGCCGTGCACTGCCCCCAGCTTGGAGTTGGCCAGGGCCATGCCGCTCAGGAGGGCAGCCAAGCTCATGTCCGTCCGGGATTGCCCATCCGGGTCCTCCCATGCGGCTCTCAGGCTCCTGGCCCGATCCAGCCCCTCCCGGCACAGGGAATCGGTCAGGGGATTGGCGTGTCTGCCCACAAAGGCCTCCAGGAGCTGGGTCAGGGCATCCAGGCCCGTGCAGGCGGTTATTTCCCGCGAGAGGCCATAGGTGAGCTCCGGGTCCACCAGGGCCACGGCAGGGAGCATCAATTGGCTCCGCATGCTGACTTTCACCTTGTCCTCCGGGGACTCCAGGACAGCGTTCCGGGTGACCTCGGCACCGGTGCCCGCGGTAGTGGGCACCGCCACGCAGGGAGCGGCCCTGTGCTTCAGGGGCTCCCCCGCGCCCACGATCTCCAGGTAATTCCAGAGATCCCCCTCATTGGTCATCATGGCGGAGATGGCCTTGGACGCATCCAATACACTGCCGCCTCCCACCCCGATGACGTGATCGCAGCCCTCTTTCCGGGCCATGTCCGCTCCCCGGGCCACCAGATCCGTGATGGGCTCGCTGGGCACCTGGAAAACAGACACGGAAAGCCCTCTTGCGGACAGGCCCTGCTGCACGAAATCCGCTCTCTCCCGGGAGCTTCCCGTGACCAGCAGGGCATGACAGCCGAGGCTCTCGGCTATCTCCGGGATGCGGCTGGAGGCGCCCTCTCCGAATACTATTCGTGAAGCAGTGGAAAACTCGAGCTCCATGCGAACACCCCCCGTCTTCAGGAAAGGCCCCATCAAGGGCCTTTCCCCTCGTGTGCCATTATGTGCTCACCTTTGATCCTCACCGCCAGACAGCTTCCGCGGCGAATGCCCGGACAGATAGCTCAAGAGCCGCACCCACCGCCGGCAGGGATCGCGGCACACCGTATAGCTCCGATCAGGCGCACCGGTTGCGCAGAAAGGCGAGCAGCCTTTCGTGCCACTCTTGGGGCCGGTCCAGATAGCAGGGATGCCGCGCCCCTTCCAGCATGAGCAGCTCGGCGTCCGGGATCTCCCCTTCCAGAAAACGGGCGTTGTCCGGCGGGGAGATGGTGTCCTTGCTTCCCCAGACCAGGAGGCAGGGGACCGCGATCTTCCGGAACCGCTCGCGGTAGGCGTCCACTCCCACCGTCCCCACCAGGACCAGTCCGCGGATCCCTTGCGGAGAGGTGAAATACAGGTCCAGGCAGCAGCGGCCGCCCATGGACGGCCCCACAAGGACGGCTCCCTCTGGGGCCAGATGCTGCAGCGCCCGGCGCAGCACCTCATCCGTCGAGGCCGGGGAGGAGGGCGAGCTGCCGTAGCCCGGCATATCCAGGGCGTGCGCGCGGAAGCCGGCCTCCGCAAGGATATCCAGGGTGCCGAGCTCCCGCCAGGTCGCGGAGCTGAACTTCGCCCCGTGCAGCAGAAGCACGTCGCCCTTGGAGCCGCTTGTCTCGCTCAGGCAATGGACCTCGCCCTCCCCAACCGGAATGCGATGCTTCACGATGTCCGTCATGATTTTCTCCCTTCGGCTTGTGGCCACACAATGCGTGTCCTCAAGAAATCTATACCCATGTGTACACTTGATGAAGGCACCGAGGCGGGACACTTGGAAGAGGGAAGAAAGTAAACAGGATGTGCTGAATAAACGGGATATTGCCGGAAAAGAGCTGCTGCCCTATTCCCGCGGGGCCTTCATCGATCCTGTTCATCCCGTGGATCCTGTCCTTCTCTTTATCCATCTTCTGTCTGACGAGAAGGGACAACAGGCCTCGCTCGCATCGGCAGAATGGCAAATGAATGGCTGTCTGAAAAGCTTGCCCAGTGAAATGAGCCCAGAGGGCTCCCTGCCGAAGGCAGGATTTCACCGGGCTGGTCAAAGCGCCCTGAGCGTCATCATTCATGGAAGAAAGGCGGGGTCCAGGGAGGCTGAGAGCACCAACAGCTGCTCACCGGACTGGTTTGCTTGTGAGTTGACAACCGCTATCATGGATGTCCCCATATA
>CAYFSD010000333.1:0-2788 GCA_964345705.1 uncultured Desulfohalobiaceae bacterium | reverse complement strand
AAGCGCAAGGGAATCCTGCGCGTTATCTGTAGTAACCCCCGTCATAAGCAACGGCAAGGCTAACTGGAGGTCCAAAGTGGTACGGATTGCTAGTGTCGACTTACCCAAGAACAAACGATTGGACGTCGCCTTAACATACATCTATGGCATCGGCCATTCCACTGCGTTGTCCATTCTGGACTCTATGGGAGTTGACTGGACCAAGAAGACCGATGATCTGACCACGGATGAAGTGAATACGCTTCGTCGGGGGATCGAGCAGAACTATAAGGTCGAGGGCGATCTCAGGCGCGAGATCAATGCCAACATCAAGCGCCTGATGGAGATCGGTTGTCACCGGGGCAACAGGCACAAACGAAATCTGCCCGCCCAGGGACAGCGCAGCAAGACCAATGCGCGTACACGGAAAGGTCCCAAACGTTCCCTGATTGGCAAGAAGAAGAAATAACCTTTTTGGAGTGTCAGCATGGCGAAAGCGAAGAGGGCGACGAAAAAGAAGGTCAAAAAGAACATTCCCAATGGGTTGGCTCACGTCAACGCCACATTCAACAACACGATCATTACCTTTACCGACATGAGCGGCAATGTCGTGAGCTGGGCCACATCCGGCATGTCCGGTTTCAAGGGCTCCAAGAAGAGCACGCCCTACGCCGCTCAGGTCGCCGCCTCGAATGCAGCGAAAAAGGCCCAGGAACACGGCATGCGCACAGTGGGCATCCTGGTCAAGGGTCCCGGATCCGGTCGCGAGTCCGCAATGCGCGCGATCAATAATGAAGGGTTCAAGGTTACGTTCATCCGGGACATTACCTCGATTCCGCACAATGGATGTCGCCCGCCGAAGCGACGTCGCGTATAAGCCAGGATTTTCAGAGGAGGAATAGCTTTGGCACGATATACAGGCCCGAAATGCAGACTGTGCAGGCGGGAAGGCACCAAGATATATCTTAAGGGCGACAGGTGCTATACGGACAAATGCCCCTATGAACGCCGTCCATATCCTCCGGGGCAGCACGGTCGCAAGCGGAAGAAATCGTCCGATTATGAGAACCAGCTGCGGGAGAAGCAGAAGGTTCGCCGTATGTACGGGATCCTTGAGGATCAGTTCCATCACTACTTCCAGATCGCCGAGCGCCAGAAAGGTGTCACCGGCACGAATCTTCTGCGCCTTTTGGAAATGCGCCTGGACAATGTCGTGTACAAGATGGGCTTTGCCAATTCTCGAGAGCAGGCCCGTCAGCTCGTTCGGCACGGCCATGTGCGGGTGAACGGCACAAAGACTGATCTTCCCTCGATCGAGCTTAAGGCCGAGGACGAGGTCACCGTTTCGGAGAAGGGCAAAAAGATCCCCTTTGTTCAGGAAGCAGTCGAAGTCGTCGACAGGCGTGGAATTCCGGCCTGGGTCGAGGTCGACGCCCAGGAGCTTAAGGGCAAGATCAAGCAGAAGCCCGAGCGGGAAGACATCACGTTCCCCATAAACGAGCACCTCATAGTCGAGCTGTATTCCAAGTAAAGAAAAATTAATGCACACCCTGGATGCAATATGACCCTACAGAATGAAGAAAGGGCGGTGAACCAGCGCAATTGGACCGAGCTGGTTAAGCCACGGAAGCTTCATCGCGATTCGAGCTCCGGAGAAACCTACGGCAAGTTCGAGTGCGAGCCCCTGGAGCGCGGATTCGGCATCACCTTGGGCAATGCCCTGCGCAGGGTCCTTTTGTCCTCATTGCAGGGAGCTGCCGTCGTTGCCGTTCGCATCGAGGGGGTCGCCCACGAGTACGCTTCCATCCCCGGTGTTCAGGAAGACGTAACCGACGTGATCCTGAACCTGAAGCAGGTGCGGCTATCCATGGACACGGATCAACCCCAGAAGCTCGTGCTTCGGGCCAACCAGAGCGGACCTGTGACAGCCGCCGCGATCGAGGAGAATCAGAACGTCAACGTGCTCAATCCGGAGCAGCACATCGCTACCCTTTCCGAGGACCGCGAGCTGTATATGGAGCTCGAGGTACGCATGGGCAAGTCCTATGTCCCTTTGGAGCAGCAGACTGAATTCTCGGATCAGATTGGGGTGATCGTTCTTGATGCCGCATTTTCCCCCATCCGCAAGGTGGCTTATCATGTGGAGCAGGCACGAGTGGGGCAGATGACCAATTACGACAAGCTGATCATGGAGATCTGGACCGATGGCTCTGTTCGGCCCGAGGACAGCCTGGCCTACAGCGCAAAGATCCTCCGCGATCAGCTCGGCTTCTTCGTCAACTTTGACGAGAGCAATACAACACCCCTTCAGCAGGATTCTGCCTCCCAGGAGATCGACGAGCGCCTGTTCAAGAGCATTGACGAGATGGAGCTCCCAGTGCGCGCCAGCAACTGCTTGAAGAAGGCCAATATCCACCTCGTCGGCGAGCTGGTGCAGAAGACGGAAAACGATCTCTTGAAGGCCAAGAACTTCGGCCGGAAATCCCTGGATGATATCCTGAAGGTGCTCCGCGATATGAATCTGGATTTGGGCATGGAGATCGAGAATTTCGAGGAAAAGTACAAGCAATGGCTGAAGAGGAAGGAAAATCATGAGACATAGGCAGAAAGGCCGGAAGCTGGGTCGGAATTGGGAGCATCGCAAGGCGATGGTCCGTAATCTGAGCCGTGCGCTCATCGAGCAGGAGCGCATCCAGACCACGGAGCCCAAGGCCAAGGAGCTTCGCAGGCTGACGGACAAGCTCGTGAGCTACGGCCTGGAGAATACGGTGCATGCCAGACGGAAGGCGTATCGTATCCTTGAGGACCG
>CAYFSD010000332.1:0-2798 GCA_964345705.1 uncultured Desulfohalobiaceae bacterium | reverse complement strand
AGACGGAGGCGAGCATGGCGCAGAAGAACTTGCGGGTCATGGTGGCCAAGCCTGGTCTGGACGGCCACGACCGGGGGGCCAGGGTGCTGGCTCGAAGCTTTCGCGACGCGGGATACGAGGTGATCTATACCGGGTGCCACCAGACACCGGAGCAGATAGTGGAAGCCGCTCTGCAGGAGGACGTGGACCTCATCGGCCTCAGCTGCCTCTCCGGGGCCCACAAGCATCTTTTCCCCAGGGTGGTCCGGATGCTGGTGGAGCGTGGAGCCGGAGATATCCCGGTGATCGGCGGCGGCATCATCCCGGACAAGGACATCCCCTATCTCTACGAGCAGGGGGTTAGGGAGGTCTTCACCCCGGGAACCCACATCGAGACCATCGTCAACTGGATCAAGGAGCATGTGACGCCCCGAGAGGCGCTTTAGATCGGCGGATCCTGTGAGCGGAACAAGCGGCACGAGGACGAAAGCGACATGAGCACAGCGGAAATGATTCGAGGCGGGGACATACGTCTGGCCTCTCGGCTGATACGGAATCTGGAGGACAACGAGCCCCGGGCCAGGGAGATCGTCAAGGAGCTGTTCCCCTCCACAGGGAGGGCAAGGGTCCTGGGTCTGACCGGCGCTCCGGGGGCGGGCAAGAGCACCATCACCGACCATCTTATCAGCAGCTATCGGGCTACCGGTCACACGGTCGGCGTGCTGGCCGTGGACCCCACCAGCCCCTTTAGCGGGGGAGCCATCCTGGGCGATCGTGTCCGCATGCAGAAGCACGCCGAGGACAAGGGCGTCTTCATCCGCAGCCTGGCCACTCGCGGGGCCCTGGGCGGTCTGGCGGCCGCGGTGGACGATGCGGTGCATGTTCTGGACGCCATGGGCATGGACCGCATTATCCTGGAGACAGTGGGAACGGGCCAATCAGAAGTGGATGTGATGAACAACGCCCATACTGTGCTCCTGGCTTTGACTCCCGGATTGGGCGACGAGGTCCAGACCCTCAAGGCGGGGATCATGGAGATCGCCGATCTCTTTTTGATCAACAAGGCGGACCAGAAGGGGGCGAGCAAGCTCTATCAGGAGCTCATGCGCATGCTCAACATGGTGGAAGAGCATCACTCCGGCTGGAGACCGCCGGTGCTCACCCTGCAGAATATCGCCCATCCGGAGGAGTTCGCCCAGCAGGTGGAGGAGCTCCGGAACACCATCGACGAGCACTACCAGGTGCTCCTGGAAACGGATATCCTGGCCCGGCGCGAGCGGCGCAAGGCGCGGCTGCAGCTCTTGAACTCCTTCAGGGCCGCCCTGCTGAATCCCATTGTGGAGGATCTCGAGTCAGGAGGCGAGCTGGAGGACATGATCCGGCGCATCGAGAACAAGGAGAGCGATCCGCACACCCTGGCGGACGAGCTTCGTGCCCGGTATATGCGGTAGCACGAAAAAATGCCGACAGGGCAAAACAGTGTTTCCGTCTCGGAATCGAGATTGAAATATCGCAACGACAGGGAAACCATCCTCAAACACGGTCTATCAAGGAGGTCGTCAATGGAGTTGCAGAGCATGTACAAAGAGGCCATGGACATTGCCAAGAAGCCGGATGATCGGGAAAAGGAAAAGGCTGTCCAGGACTTCTTCCACAAGCTGAACCAGGCCGACTTTCCCGAGCGGTTCAACTGGGCGGAGGAGGTCTTCGAAGGCCTGCACGTGGCCGAGCAGGGGGACAAGACGGCCCTGATCTGGGCGGACATGGAGAGCGGCGAGGAAAGGCGCTTCACCTACAGCCAGATGGCCGGCCAGGCCAATCGGCTTCTCAACCACCTGCGCCGCTTCGGGGTGGAAAAAGGCCACAACATGTACATGATGACCCCGATCATGCCGGAAACATGGTTTGCGACGCTCACCTGTGTCAAGGGTGGAGTCATTGGTGTGCCCACGGCAACAACCATGACCGTGCGCGAGCTGCAGTTCCGCTTCGAGACCTATCCCCCGGACGTGATCCTCGCGGATGCCGCCTCCGCCCCCACCATCGACGAGGCCCTGGAAAAGACCGGGGCAAGCCCCAAGGTGAAGCTTATCCTGGGCGAAAAGCAGGGCTGGACGCCGTTTGCGGAGCTGGACAGCGAATCCGGTACAGCTGAGCCGGCTCCGACCAAATGTAACGATCTCTTCTTCTGCTTTTTCACTTCCGGAACCACCGGACTGCCCAAGCGCGTGGGGCACACCGCCGTCTCCTACCCGGTGGGCCATCTGTCATCGGCCATGATGATCGGGATCAGGCCGGACGACATCCACCACAACCTGAGCGCCCCGGGCTGGGCCAAATGGGCCTGGAGCAGCTTCTTCGCCCCCTTCAACATGGGAGCCACCGTGGCGGGATTCTATTTCAAGGCCCTGGATGGCAACCAGTACCTGGACTACGTGAGCAAATACAAGGTGTCCACCTTCTGCGCTCCGCCCACCGGATGGCGCATGTTCGTCCGAATGGACCTGGAACAGTTCGACTTCAGCGCTCTGAGGCACTCGGTGAGCGCGGGCGAGCCGCTGAATCCCGAGGCCATTCAGAAGTGGAAGGAGTACACGGGGGATGTGATCCGGGACTTCTTCGGCCAGACGGAGTCCACAGCCATGATTGGCAATGCTCCCTGGATGAAGGAATCCATGCGAGTGGGGTCCTTCGGGGTGCCCTCGCCCATGTATGACGTGACCCTGGCGGACGACGAGGCCAATGAAATCACCAGCACCAACGAGACGGGACACATAGTGGTGCGTCTGGATCGCTGGCGGGCCATCGGCCTGTTCACC
>CAYFSD010000331.1:0-2819 GCA_964345705.1 uncultured Desulfohalobiaceae bacterium | reverse complement strand
GCGGCAACGGTCCGCCGCGGGGAATGTCCCGTATGTCGAGCGACCGGAGGGAGCGGGCGGTTAACTTCCCATATTCCGTAAATCCGCAACTTCAAAAAATCTAAACCTCTGCACCCCCTCAGTGCCCTCTGTGGTTAAGCATTTTTGTCCCCTGAATGGTCACGCTATGCAGAGCCGTTCTTCCGGCACAGTTCCGCCAGGAAACCCTCCACCCGGGCCATGCTCTGCTCCCAGGAGGGATGCCGCAGGAAGGCCTCCCTGGCCGCGAGGCCCATGGTCAGAAGGCGTTCCCTGTTCCCTGCGAGCTCCCGGATTCGGGTGGCGGCTCCGTCCAGATCGCCGGGCGCGAGGAGAAAGCCGTTTTCCCCGTGGCGAACGATCTCCGTCGTGCCGCAGCCTTGCCTGGCCAGCACGGGCAGCCCCGCGGCCATGGCCTCGAGGAAGACGATGCCGTATCCTTCATAGGCGAAGGGCATGAACAGGATGTGGCTCTCCCGGTAGAGCCTGTGCAGCCTCTCGTCGGGAATGCCGCCGTGGAAACGGACTCTTTCCCGGAGGCCCCGCTCCTGGAGGAAGCGGCGCACGCGGCGCACGGAGCGGGGGTGGCCGCGGGTGTCTCCGGCCACGTGCAGCTGCCAGGGGATGTCGGTGACGCGGGCCAGGGAGCGGAGGGCCCAGAGGAGACCCTTTCTGGGGCTCACCCGGCCCACAAAGAGGAGCCGCAGGGGAGCCGGGTCCCGGCTGCGGCTGGCGATGATCCGCGGCTCCACCGCCGGGCCCGCGTGGTCCGCGCCCGGAGGGGCCAGGACATGGTCCGGCAGCCCGGGAACCAGATCGCGGACGCATTCCGCTGCGTGACGGCTGGCCAGAATCAGGGCGTGGACGCTTTGCAGGTAGTGTGTCTCCACTCCCCGCAGCAGAGGCGCGAGCATAGCGGGCTGGTCCGGTTCGCGGCAGAGCAGGTGGTGCACCACGGAGACCACGGGACAGCGGATTCCCCTGGCGATTCTGGAGTTGGCCGCGAAGAGCCCGGGATGGGCCAGCTCGTCCTGGAGCAGGAGGTCGTATTCGCCCCGGGCCAGGCGGCGCGACAGGCGGGGGTCGAGATTGCGCAGCAGGCTCGCAGGGTAGGAGCGGAAGGGCAGGCTCACCACATCCACCCTGTGGCCCCGACGCCGGAGTGAGGCCACCAGATGCCGGTCGTAGAGGCAGCCCCCGCTGACTGCGTCCAGGGAGCCGGGGATCAGGAGGCAGAGGCGCATTCGTCCTCGTCCGTGTACGTGGCAAAGGCGTCCTCGGATTCCCAGATGCGGACCGTGATCCGTTTCACTGTCGGGGTCCTCAAGCGCTCCCGCAGCGCGGCGCACCAGATGCGGCAGAACCGCTCCAGGCTGGGGTTGACCCCGGCGAGCTCCGGCAGGTCGTTCAGGGTCCGTTCCTCATAGCGTTCCGCGATGCGCTCCATGGCCGAGCGAAGATCGTCGATATCCGCCAGGAAGCCGTGGCCGTCCAGCTCCCCGCCCGCGAGCACAGCTTCCACTAGGTAGTTGTGTGCGTGGAGCTCGTTTTCTTCCCCGAAATCCCCGCCGATCATGGAGTGGTAGCTCACGATCTCCCTGCGCAGCCCGACTTCGTACATCCTTCCCTTCCTTTCCGTTTTGCGCTCTTCCGGTATGCGCTTCCATTGTTCTGAAGAATGATAACCGCCAAGACACCCGGTAAAATCCTGCTCCGCAGGGCCGGCTTCGCCGACATTTCACCGGGCAGGCAAGGGCGCCAAGGATAAAGCGCAAAGCTTCTTGTTCCCAGCCTTAGCGTTTCTTTCTTGGTGTCCTTAGTGTCTTGGTGGTTTATTGATTGTAGTCCAGAACGGCGAGAATGTGGTTTTCTGGTTCCTGGTCCAGGGCCTGGTACGCCTCAGCGGCGCGGCTAAAGGGCACCCGGCAGGTGATGAGCCTGTCCAGGTTCAGGCGGGCCAGGTGCCGCCAGGTGATCTCCGTCCGGCGTCCCCGGTCCATGCGGGAAGCGAGATCCGGGGGCAGGGTGCTCACCTGGCTGCTGATCAGCTGCAGCCTCTCGCGGTGGAAGCGGCCGCCCAGGTCCAGGTTCGTCTTCTTGCTGCCGTACCAGGAGCCGACAACGATGCGCCCGGCAAACCGGGTCATGGCGATGGCGCTGTCCAGCCCCCGGGGATCGCCTGATAGCTCCAGGATCAGGTCGAACCCCTCGCTCGTGGGATGGAGCGAGCCCGCCTCCTCCGGAGGGAGACAGGCCTCCGTGCCCATGGCCAGGGACAGATCCCTGCGGGACTGCCGCCCCTCCAGGGCCCGCAGACGGCCCAGGGGGAACTCGGCGAGCAGGGCGGCGGTTGCGAGCCCAACAGGACCCTGCCCGATGAGGGCCACGTCCTCGCCCAGCAGGGGGCGGGCGTCCCAGACCAGGGTCACCGCGGTTTCCACCAGGGGGTACAGCGCGGCTTTTACGGAATCGAGCTCATCGGGTACGGGAAGGACGTGCGCCAGGTCGGCGACCGAGGCGGTCTGGTGCGGCTGGAAGGAGAACACCCGTTCCCCGAGCCAGGCCGGATCGACATCCGGTCCGATCCGGCTGATCCGGCCCACGCTGCTGTATCCGTACTTCAGGGGATAGTCGAGGTCGCCCCGCAGGGAGGCGATGCTGCGGTCCGCGCTCAGGTGCCGCGGCGCGGCGCCGGTATACACCAGGAGCTCGCTTCCCGGGCTAATCGAGGTAACAAGGGTCTCCAGCCGCACCTGACCCGGCCCCGGCTCGGGAAGAGACTCCTCGCGAATCTCCGTGCT
>CAYFSD010000330.1:0-2820 GCA_964345705.1 uncultured Desulfohalobiaceae bacterium | reverse complement strand
CCCCGCAAAGAGATAGCGCTCATTGAGCTGCGCGTTCGCAGAGCTCAAAAGCTCGTTCTTCATCTGCCCGATCTGGTCGGCCAAGATCTCCTTGTCTTCATCATTCAGAGCGCCGCTGATGGCTTGAATGGTATGCTGCTTGGCCTTGTTCAGGGTGTTCTCTGCGTGGTCCAGATGGCTGTCCTGGGCCTGGAGCTTGTTGTGGGCCATGCCCATGTTCTCCTGAAAGCGCTGGCTGTCCCGTATCTGCTTGGAATAATTCAATACAGGCCGCACCGTGGAGGGGTCATCCGAGGGCTGGTTGAACCGCTTGCCCGTGGCCGCCTCCTGCCGCAGGTCCTGCAGTCGGTTGTTGATCGTATTGATCTCCGACTGCATGAGCCGAAAGGTCATCTGATTGGTCACTTTCAAGGTCATCGCGCCACACCCATCAAGGTCTGCATCATTTCGTCCACCTTGGACATGTAGTTGGCCGCTGCCTGGAATCCCTTCTGGTACCGGGTCAGATCCAGCATGGACTCCTTGAGGGAAACCCCCTCCTTGGCCTCGCGCCGATTCTTGAGCTGGGTCAGGGTATCCTGGCTGCTCTCCTGGTCCATCTGGTTCTGATTGACCTCGATGCCCACATCTCCGGAAATCTTGCCGTAGAAATCCACAAAGGAGAATTTACCGTTCACCTTCTCCTGGTCCGTCAGGGAGGCCATCTCCTGCGCGTTGCGGCTGTCTCCTGGTGCCGAAGAAAATCCCGCGGCCACGTGTTCGGTGTCCTCAAGGGCCACGTCCATCTGATAGCCAGTATTGTGATTGTATTCTTTGAAATTGTTTAAGTAATTTTTGCTGTTGTCGAAATTTGTTGCCGTTACATCGGTAACTTTTTCGTCCTCGTTCAGGGAGGCCAGGGAAAGCCTATATTCGCCACTACCGTCATTCCAAATCGAAGCCTGCACGAGATCCTGTCTCTCGTTGATTACATCCCGCATTTCCTTCAGGCTGAGCTGTTTGTCTCCGTTTTGATCATCGGAAACCTTGAAATCTACCATTTCAGTCGCCCCCCCTCCTAACTCAAATTCGATACTCGGCTCGGGCGAATCATTGAGATTTTCATCAACGATATCATTAGGGCTGGAAAAGAGGGTGTCATTGGCCACGAAGCTTTCCCTGCTGAAGAATTCCCTCCCCGTCTCGCCGTCCAGGCCGAATCCCTTCTGATGCTGGGCATTTACCTCCCTGACCAAATCGTGCCGCAGGGTTTTCACCTGCTCCCGGACCTGGGGGATGGTTTCCTCGCGCACCTGCAGATTGCCCGCGAAGGCCCCGCCGAAGTCGCTTTTGCCGAGCTCGGTCTGCGTCTTCCCGGTATCCAGGGAGAGATTGTTCGTGTCCGAATCGAACCGCAGCTGATTGGCCTCTTCCCCCTGAACCAAGACCTGGCCGCCCTTCAGCGCCACGGACACCATGTCGTTCTTGCCCTTGTAGGTGTTCACTCCCGCTTTCTCGGACAGCTCCCGAAGCAGCATCTCCCTTTCGTCCTCGGCGCTGTGGGCATTCCGTCCCGTGGCCTCGGCATTGGCGATCTTGGTGTTCAGCTCGGCCACTTCCCTGAGCTTGCCGTTGACTGTCTTCACCTCCGAGCGCAGGGACGCGTTGATGTTGCTTTCCACTGTGTCCAGCTCGCGATGGACTTCGCTGAAGGCGGAAACCACGTTCTTCCCGCGCTGAATGACCTGGGACCGCTCCACCTCCCCGGCGGGATTCTGGGCCAGATCATCCCAGGAGGCAAAGAACTCCTCCATCTTGGTGGCCAGATTGTCTCCCTGCACACTGAAGACCTGCTCCAGCTCGGCCAGAGGAGCCGACTTGGCTTCGGCCCTTCCGGTCTTCTCCTCCGCGGTTTGGAGCTGATCCTCGATGAAGATGTCCTCCGCCCGGCTGATCTCCTCGACGTTTACGCCCTGGCCGAAGGTCAGCCCCGCGGATTCCACACCAGGGATGGTTTTGGCCTCCGCTGTCTGCTCGGAATAGCCGGGAGTGTTCACGTTGGCGATATTGTTCCCCGTCACCTCCATGGCCTTGCGATTCGTGGCCATGCCGGTGCGGGCGATATTCAGGGAATCCATCAAGCCAGGCATACTAAACCTTCCCGGATAAGAGGTTCGCTTCACCGCTCTGATCCACAATCGCGCCGCTGCTGCTGTAAACAGGCGGGGCGGAAGCGGACTGGAAAAGCTCCATGGCTTCACTGGTCCAATTCAGGGCGAACTGAAAGAGATAGGCATTGCGCCGATTTTCGTGCACTACGGCTCGGGCGAGCTCTCTTTCCTCATGACTCAGCTCGGGCACATCCTCAAGCAGGGGAAGCAGATCCTCTTTCTCCCGGACAAGGGCCATCAAGCGGTCCATATCCAGCTCGCGGGCCGCCTCCCTCTCCTCCAAAAGGAGCTCGTACAATCGCTGCAAACCTTCCATGGCTCAATCTCCGGCTTCCCGTTTCAGCTCCGCCCGTCCGGATCAAATACGCCTCAGGATTTCATCTTGGACAGAAAGTCCAGAAGGCTCGAGGCGACATCCCGCATATCGGGATCGTACGTTCCCTGGTCTATCTGCTGCTTCAGAGACTGCAGCTTCGCCGCCCGTTCCGGATCCGAGGTCTTTGTCACATCACCTCCCTGGTTCGCCTGCTGGAGCTCGGAAGAAAAGTCCACTTTCTCCGACCCCCCCGAGGTCTCGCTTTTTTCCGGTGCGGGGGTTCTGTTCTGTTGCCTGAGCCCTTGCAGGGCCCTGACCATTTCCTCTCCCGAAATCTTCATGCCCATGGCGATC
>CAYFSD010000329.1:0-2841 GCA_964345705.1 uncultured Desulfohalobiaceae bacterium | reverse complement strand
GGCCTCGAGAAGCTCCTCGTAGAGCGCGATCTTGTCCTCCATCATAGGCTCCCCTCTTCCGGGCCTTTCCCTTGTGTCCCTCTGCGAACCCGCCAGCCGGTTGGCCCGTCCCGTCCGGAAACGGGGTCTGCTCCATGTGGGCCAGGGGAAACACGATGAAATCCAGCCTCTGACGCGGTCATTCAAAGGAAGGAGCTAACGCCGCTCCTTCTCCTCGTCCAGAGGGATGTAGAGAATTTCCCCTTGCTCCACAAAGCCCATCTTCGTCCGCACCTCCTTGCCCCTGTAGAGCGTGGAGTTCTTGAACAGACGAATACGCTGACTCAAACGGAGATTCTCCGCTTTCACCTCTTCCAGCTCCGAATGGAGCTCGCTCCGGGTGCGGCTGATCTCGCGGTATTGCTGCAGAGCCTTCCCCGGACCCAGGATCTGATACAGCAGGAACCCGTTCACTCCGATCAGGACCAGGAGCAGGACGCGATGGAGCATCGGCTACTGTCGCCCCCAACAGGCACAGCTCTCCGAGCTCCCCGACTCAAGCAGCTCCCCGAGCTCCAGAAGCAAACTCTGAATGGTCCCCTCCAGGCGCTGGAGCTCCCTTTCCCTGCAGCTCATGAGGCTCACGCGGTCCAGACTGCCACGCAGAAAACGGAAATCGGCCCGAAACAGCTCGGCCCACCCCTTCTCCTCGAGCTGGGATTCCATCTCGCACACCGCCTCTAGACAGCTCCACAGCCTGAAACGTCGCTGCCGCCGAGTCATGGTCATCGTCTCAAACCTCCCCGCGGGCAAGGAGCCAGGGATGTATAAACTGCCAGTACTTCCCCACGGCCCTGGACAGCAATTCACTGGATCGATCCATGTCCGAGCGGGACAGATACGCGTTGACCCCCAGCAGAAAGGCCTGCTCTTGATCGAAGCTCTTGGCCCGGTCCCCCACGAGCAGGCAGTTGATCTCCCTGCGGACGTATCCGGGTTGTGAGTGCAGCTCCCGAAGCAGGGGGGCGCTCTCTTCCCTGTCCTCCACCACGAGCAGGACCAGCGGATTGGATTGGAAGATGCGGATGGCCTCCTTGCTCGAGGACGCGGCAACCCAGTGGAACCCCTGCATTTCCAGGGGTGGCCGCACTGCATCGAGCAGGTAGCGATCGCCAAGCAAGAGCAGGGCGTTCTTCTCCTTCTCCGGGGAGAGGCTCAGATGCTCGACGCCGCCCAGACCCTCCGAGTCCGCGAAGTCGGCCTCCCGGGCCGCCTCCTTCTCCTGCTCGCTCCGCTTCCCGCGCGCCGGCCGCTCCAGCGCGATCCTGTGCCCGCAGGAGGGGCATTTGACCCGGAATCGGGCGGCATCGGGGAGCTTCTCCTCCGGCAGGGTGAATTCCTTGCCGCAGCTGTGGCAGTTGATCCGCATCTCGCCCCCTTATGGCTTCTCGGGAAGGGCTACCCCGCCGACAGATCAGAGGAACCGGGTGTTCTCCTCGTAGTCCGTATCCAGCTCCAGGTGGCTGATATCGCTCACCTGTTCCCCGTGCTCCGCCTTGATCTTATCCACCATCTGGTTCAGCTTGGCCTTATCCGAGGCGTTGAGCTTGGCCGTATCCTCACTGATCACCCCATCCTTGAACAACCGAGCCAGGTTGAGGTCGAAGGTGACCATACCGTAGCTGGAGCTCGTCTCCAGGACGTTGTAGAAGGTCTTCTCCTCGTCCTCCCCGTTGAGGATCAGCTCATTGATCCGGATGGTGTTCGCCAGGACCTCGAAGGCCGCGACCTTCTCCCCTTTCCGGTCCGGCATCAGCCGCTGGGAGACAACGTACTTCAGGCTCTCGCTCAGCCGGCTGCGGATCATGCGCTCCTCGCTCTGCTCCACCATGCCGATCATCCGGTTGATGGTCTGCCCAGCGTCACCGGTGTGCAGGGAGCCCATGACCAGATGACCCGTTTCCGCGGCCTCCAGGGCAATATCCAGCGTCTCCCGGTCTCGGATCTCCCCCACCAGAATCACGTGAGGCGCCTGGCGCAGGGCCGAGCGCAGCCCCGAGGCGAAGCTGGTAAAGTCGACCCCGAGCTCGCGCTGATTGATGGTGCACCCCTCGTGGTCGTGCACGAATTCTACGGGATCCTCCAGAGTCACGACATGCTTGCGGAAATTCTTGTTGATCGAGTTCAACAGCGCCGCCAGTGAGGTGGACTTCCCCGACCCGGTGGCTCCGGTCACCAAGATCAGCCCGTACTTTTCCCGGGCCATGGAATGGAATATCTCCGGGAGCTCCATCTGCTCGATGCTTGGGGCCTTCATGTAGAGGAGCCGCATGGCCACGGCCAGGGACCCCCGCTGGCTGAACACGTTCACCCGGAACCTGGCCCTGTTCCGGACCACACAGGACAGGTCGCAGGCCCCGGTCTCCACCAGCTCCCGATAGAAGCGCTGCTTCTGTCCCAGGATGCAGGAGGCGATCTCCTCCATCTGCCAGGGGCGCAGCTTCCCCGGGTCCGGCTTAAGGGGAACGTCGACGAATTCCCCTTCGCTCTCCACCTGGACCGGCTTGCCCGCGGTCAAAAGGATGTCCGAGGTCCTGGGCGCGTAGTCCAGGACCTGGGAAATAAGGGAGTCGAACATGGCCCGGTCCATAGGGCTACACCTCCGTAAAGTCCTGGGGCGGCTCGCGGAGGAACTCGCGGAACTTGGACTTGTTCACCGCCTTGAGATAGGCCTGCTCCGGATCGATGATCTGCTTCTGCATGAGGTCCATGATGGCGTCGTCCAGGGCCTGCATCCCGTGCTTGCGCCCCGTCTCGATGGAGGAGTTGATCTGGTAGATCTTGTTCTCCCGGATCAGGTTG
>CAYFSD010000328.1:0-2844 GCA_964345705.1 uncultured Desulfohalobiaceae bacterium | reverse complement strand
ATTCAAGGACCCCGTGCCCGTGGTTGGATCAAAGTGCTGAATAGTTACCCCGGCGATAAAATAATCTCCCGGCCGCGGCAGGCAGCCGCGGCCGGGAGACGGCGTTTTTTCCGGCCGATAACGGATCACTCCGAGAAGGAACCGGAGAAGACGGGCTTTCTCTTCTCCAAAAAGGCCCGGGCCCCTTCCGCTGCGTCCCGGCTGGCGAAGCAGGTGGAGAAGGCCTCCAGCTCCAGGGTGCAGCCAGTGCGGAGATCCGCCTCCGCGCCGCGATCAATGGTCTGCTTCACCGCCCGCAGGGCCACGGCGCCCTTTGCGGCCAGGCCGGCGGCCGTCTCCATGGTCTTGTCCCAGAGCTCCTCCGGGGCCAGGACCCTGGCCACCAGCCCCAGCTCCTTGGCCTCCCGGGCGTCGATCTGGGCCCCGGTCATGCACAACTCCTTTGCCTTGGCCCGGCCCACCAGGCGCGGCAGTCTCTGGGACCCGCCGAAGCCGGGAACGATGCCCAGGTTGATCTCGGGCTGCCCGAACTGGGCCTTCTCCGAGGCGTAGATGAAGTCGCAGGCCAGGGCCAGCTCGCACCCGCCGCCCAGGGCGAAGCCGTTGACGCAGGCGATGACCGGAATGGGCAGGTTCTCCAGCGCGGCAAGGACGTCCTGGCCCAGCTGGGCGAAATGCCTGGCCTGCAGCGGATTCAGCTCGGGGAAGCGGGAAATGTCCGCTCCGGCGACGAAGGCCTTCTCCCCGGCTCCGGTCACCACCAGGGCCCGCACGCTTTCCTCGCGCCGCACCGCGTCCACCACATGGCCGATCTCGGTAATGGTCTCCGGAGTGAGGGCGTTGAGCACGCTCGGTCGGTTCACGGTGAGGATTCCCACGCCATCGCGCACTTCATACAGGATGTTCTCGTAGCTCATATAAGCTCTCCTTTGGGCTTGGCTGGTTCGAGAATAGCCTTCAGGGGATCCTCTTCCGCCTTTGCGGCGGCAGGACTGCGGCAGGTTGCCATCTTCCCCGGCAATCATCTATTCTGCTTTTCAGGGCAACTATTCACCGCCCCTTGCCCATGGACGGATCAGTAATGTGGTGAATAGTTGCCGGGAAACTACCCTATTTGCGTCAACGCTGCAACCCAACCGCTTGAAACTCAAGGATGAACGAATGAGTGAACGGCTTCATCTGGAGCAATTCCCCCTGCGCGTGAAGCTCCCCGTTCTCTGGGGGGACATGGACGCCTTCCGCCACGTGAACAACACCCGCTTCTTCCGCTATATGGAATCCGCCCGCATCAGCTACCTGGAGGCCTTAAACCGCGCCGGGGCCGGCGGACGCGAGGAGATCGGCCCCATCCTGGCCGAGACGAGCTGCAAGTTCGTCTCTCCCCTGGTCTACCCGGACAATGTGCTGATCGGCTGCCGGACCAGCGCCATACGTTCCACCGGCGAGCTGGAGCAGGAATACCTCCTCGTGAGCGGCGCCTCCGGGAACACCGTCGCCGTGGGCTGGGCCCGGATCGCTGCGTACGACTACCATGCCCTGCAAAAGGCCGAGTTCCCGCAAGAGACCCTCGCGGCGATCCGGGAAATGGAGGGCGTCCGCCTGTGAGCCGAAAAACACCCACCCAAGAGGATCCTGCCGCTCCCGAAAAGCCCGGGCCGGGCATGCGCATCTATCTCGTGGGCGGGGCCGTGCGGGACGAGGTCCTGGGATTGTCTCCCCCGGATCGTGACTATGCGGTCCTCGGGGCCACGGAGGAATCCTTCCTGCGCGCCCATCCCGGAGCGAAGAAGGTGGGGCGGCCGGGATGCTGCGTCTTCATCCACAGCGGACGGGAGTACACCCTCTCCGACCAGCCGGACATCTGGGCCGATCTGGCGCGGCGGGATCTCACCGTCAACGCCGCGGCCAAGGACGAGCGGGGCGTCCTCCTGGCCCCCGAGCGCACGCGGCGCGACCTGGAGAACAAGGTGCTCCGTCCGGTGCATCCGGACAACTTCCGGGACGATCCCCTGCGCTGCTACCGCGCTGCCCGAATGGCGGCCTGCCTTCCGGGCTTCACCCTGCACGACGAGCTGGAGGCCGTCCTGCGCGACATAGCCGAGTCTCCTGCTCTGGAGCGGCTCGCCGCGGAAAGGGTCTGCGGCGAGGTGCGCAAGGCCTGCGGCTGCCCGGCTCCGGGCCGCTTTCTCCGCATCGTGGCCGAATACGGCCTCTACGCCTCCTGGTTCCGGGAGCTCGCGCCTTCCGAAAATGTGTCCGGAGATGATGTCGCAGGCTCCGCTGCCGAACGCATGGATCGCCTCCGGGGCGACGCCCTGTGCGTGTGGATGGGGCTGTGCAGCAGCCTCGACACCCTTGCGCCTCCGGAAGCCTCCCAAGCCTGGAATTCAGCGGCCGCGCGGCTGGCCCGGAACATGTCCCGGCGCCTGCGAATGCCCCTGGCCTTTAGCTGGGCCGGAGAGCGGGCGGCGGGCTGGATCCGGGTCGCCTCCCGCTACAGCCGCCTCCCCCCGGAGACCAGGGTGGACCTGCTCACCGACCTCATGGACCGGGAGCTGAGCGAACGCATGCTCGCCCTGGCCGCCGCCGTCTCCGCAGAGGCGGGCCCGGAAACCTGGCGCGAGGACCTCCTGCGCATCGCAGAGGTGCGGCTCCCTCCGGACAAGCGGGGACTGGGCCCGGAGTCTGGGCGCATCCTGCGGCACATGCGCCGCGAGAGCCTGCGCCGGGAATAGTGTGTGTCCGAAAAAAGCATACATTATGGTCACCATTCACCACCCTACTGATCGTTGTAAGCCGACACGGGGTATTTTGAATCATTTCAGCGGAGACTCTGAGTGATTT
>CAYFSD010000327.1:0-2852 GCA_964345705.1 uncultured Desulfohalobiaceae bacterium | reverse complement strand
CTGTGGGGGCTGGCAGCAATTCTCTGGTGCCACTGTCGCTTTGACCGGTCCCGCTTCCAAGCCCGACTGACGTGTCCTGCGTTCCGTTGCAAGCCAGGCGCGGCCTGCCGCCTCGAGAACAAGGCTCTGATGTCATATGAAACCCGGCATCGTGTGCAGTCGCCTTTGCCTCGCTAATTTCCATTATAATCCGACAAGTTGAGCACATTCTCATACAAAAACAGCTCCCCTGCGCCCATGGCAAGTTGCCTCCGCCCTCCATTTCTTGTATGAGAACAAGCAAACACCTTCGCAAATACGCGCGGGCTCGGCCCGCATAACAAAGATGAGGCATATGTCGCCAGAAATCGAATCCCGCATCCAAACCATTCTCCAGGCAGCCGGCACCCTGCCCACCCTTCCAGGGGTCGCCCTGCGCATCCTGGACGTGGTCCAACAGGAGGACACCGGCCTGAAAGAGGTGGGAGACGTCCTCCGCTCCGATCCGCCCCTGGCCACCAAGGTCCTGCAGCTCGCCAACTCCTCGCTCTTCGGGACCAAGGTGTCCAGCGTGCAGCACGCGGTGAACATCCTCGGCGGAGAGCTGGTCAAGAACCTGGTCCTCGGCTTCTCCCTTATCCGGAACACCAGGGCGGACAACACCACGTTCTTCAACTACGAGCAGTTCTGGAAGGAGTCCCTGGTCACCGCGATCAGCTCCCGCTGGATCCTGCAGCGACGGGCTCCCCAGCTCAAGGAGAACGGGTTCATCCTGGGGCTGATCCACAACATCGGCTCCCTGTTCCTGGTCCAGTGCATGCCCTGGCGCTACAGCCGGGTCATGGAGGAGGTTCAGGAGGGCACCTCCTCGCAGCACGAGGCGGAGGAGCGCCATCTCGGAGTGAGCCACTTCCAGGTGGGCTCCTATCTGGCCGGGCAGTGGGGCTTTCCGGACAGCCTGACCCTGCCCATCGCCTACCATCATCATCCGGACCTTCTCCCGCAGGACGGCAACCTGCGCATCCTGACCGAGACGCTTCACTTCGCGACCCAATTCAGCTCCTTTTTCCATTCCCGCAAAGCCGGGTATCAGCTTGCGGTTCTGGAGCACATGATGCAGGCCTACGGCCTGGACGAGCTCTTCCATCTCAACGATCTGGTAAACCATGTGCAGGAGCAGACAAGGGATCTCTTCCCCATCTTCGAGCTCTCCCTCCAGGACGACCTGAGCTACCTGCAGATCGTGGAAGAGGCCAGACAGGAGCTGATCCACACCTCGCATCACTTCATCCAGGACTATCTGGCCCAGCAGCGCGAGATCGAACGCCTCAGGATTCTGGCCTCCCACGACCCCCTGACCAGGCTGCACAACCACCAAAAGTTCAGCGAGGAGCTGGACGCCGAGCTGGAGCGGGTCCAGCGCACAGGCGGATGCTTTTCCTGCTGCTTTGTGGACCTCGACGACTTCAAAGCAGTCAACGACACCCACGGCCACCTCGCCGGAGACCGGGTGCTGCAGCGCATCGCGCAGCATCTGCAGAACAACGTGCGCAAGTACGACACTGTCGCCCGCTACGGAGGGGACGAGTTCGTCCTGATCATGCCCGAGCTGTCCGCGAGCAAGGCCTTTCGGGCCTTGGAGCGCATCCGGGAATTCATCGCCGACAACCCGACCCTGGTGAACGACACCCCCATCTCCCTGACCGTATCCTGCGGCGTGCTTCACGTCTCCCCGCAGACCGCCGCGGACAGGGACGAGGTCATGAAGCAGGTGGACGCCACCATGTACGAGGCCAAGCACGCCAAGAACAAGACGGTGATCTGCCGGAGCTAGAAAGACGCTGAACGGAAAATCCGGACGGCCTGAAGCCCGGGCTCAGGGGTTCGCAACAGCCCGCCTTCCCGCGACTTCCGCCCGGAGCCGCTCGCCGAGAAGGGTGTGGCGTCTGTGGGATCCGGGATTTCTTACCGCGATGGACAGGGCCTTGGGGCTGCCCACCAGGACCACGAGCTGCTTGCCCCGGGTGATGGCGGTATAGATGAGGTTGCGCTGCAGCATCACGTAGTGCTGAGTGAGGAGGGGCAGGACCACCGCCGGAAAGTCCGAGCCCTGGGACTTGTGGATGCTCACGCAGTAGGCGGGCGCCAGCTCGTCCAGCTCGGACTGCTCGTACACCGCGTCCCCGTCATCGAAGCGGATCTTGACCTCCTGGGTCTCCGAGTCCAGGGAAACCACCCGCCCGATATCTCCGTTGAAGACCTCCTTGTGGTAGTTGTTCCGCAGCTGCATCACCTTGTCCCCGCTGCGAAAGACCCGTCCGCCCCGGGAGACCTCCCGGCCCTCCGGGTTGAGCGCCTGCTGCAGCTCCTGGTTCAGGTTGGCCACTCCGGCCGCGCCCTTATTCATGGGCGAGAGGACCTGCACCTGGGACACCGGGTCCAGGCGAAAGCGCCTCGGGATCCGCTCCGCGACCAGGTGCTTGATCCGCTCCACCGCACTTTCCGGATCCTCCTCGCGCACGAAGTAGAAGTCGTCCAGCTTGTCCTCTCGCGGGGTGAGCTCTGGCATCCGGCCCTGGTTCACCAGATGGGCGTTCACCACGATGGAGCTCTCCCTGGCCTGGCGAAAGATCTCGTTGAGCTCCACCACGGGCACCGCGCCGGAGCCGATGATGTCCTTGAGCACATTGCCCGGCCCCACCGAGGGGAGCTGATTCTCGTCCCCCACCAGAACGAGGGTGGCGTCCAGCTTGAGCGCCTGGACCAGATGGTACATGAGGGAGGTGTCCACCATGCTCGTCTCGTCCACCACCAACAGGTCGCAGCTCAAGGGATGGGCCGCGTTCTTCTTGAAGCCCCCGCCGCTCGGATCG
>CAYFSD010000326.1:0-2862 GCA_964345705.1 uncultured Desulfohalobiaceae bacterium | reverse complement strand
AATGAGTCCGGGCAGATCGAACGGACCCGAAATCTAAACGCACAGGAACGTGTTTTCATCGCCAGGTATATGGTCCATGCCGCGGATTTTATTCTCACCCGGGAAATGGGTGCATAAGGAGGAGAGGAAAGCTCCATGACGCACGACGAGGTCAATCGGGAAAAAGAGCGTCTGCAGGCGCACAACCTGGGGCAGGAGGACTGGAAGCTGTGGGGGCCGTACTTGAGCGAGCGGTCCTGGGGCACTGTCCGGGAGGACTACAGCCCCGGCGGAGAGGCCTGGGAGTATTTCGGTCACGATCAGGCCCGTTCCCGGGCCTATCGCTGGAACGAGGACGGTCTGGGGGGCATCTGTGACACCCAGCAGCGCCTGTGTCTGGCTGTGGCGCTCTGGAACGGCCGCGATCCCATTCTCAAGGAACGCATGTTCGGAGTGACAGCCAATCAGGGCAATCACGGGGAGGAGGTCAAGGAGCTGTATCATTACCTGGATGCCACTCCGAGTCACAGCTTCCTGCGCTTTCTCTACAAGTATCCCCAATCGGAATTTCCCTATTCCCGGCTGGTTGAGGAAAATCAGGGCCGCTCCCGGTCGGATCCTCCCTATGGCCTCTTGGACACGGGGATTTTCCAGGACAGCCGCTACTGGGACGTGGAGATCACCTACGCCAAGAAAACCCCGCAGGTTATCCTGCTGCGCATCAGGGTGGTCAATCAGGGACCCGACGCAGCCACCCTGCACGTGCTACCCAGCCTGTGGTTCCGCAATACCTGGGCCTGGAGCCGTGATGCCACTCCCAAGCCGGTGCTTCGGGCCACGGAGCCAGAAGGCGCCTCCTGGGTCGTGGATGCGCGTCACCCCACTCTGGGCGACTATAGGCTCTATGGACGCAATCAGGCGCAATGCCTGTTCACGGAGAATGAAACCAACAACCGGAAGCTTTTCGGGGCGGCCAATCCGGGGCCCTATGTCAAGGACGCCTTTCATCGCAGGCTCGTGCAGGGGGAGGAAGACACAGTGAACCCCGAGCAGGTGGGCACCAAATGCGCCGCCTGGCACGAGATCCGCTGCGCCCCGGGAGAGGCGGCGGAAATCGATTTGATGCTCACTCCGGAGAGGACCAAAAATCCCTGGTCCGGGTTCGAGGACCTGATTGAGCAGCGCCGCGGGGAAGCAGACGTTTTCTATCGGGATCTGGCCTCCGCCTGCACCAGTGAAGACGGCCTGATCATGCGCCAGGCCATGGCTGGGATGCTTTGGTGCAAGCAGTTTTATCACTATTACGTGGGCCAGTGGCTGGAGGGAGATCTGGTGCCGCCCCCGGAAGAGCGCAAGCAGGGGCGCAACCGCAAATGGCGTCACCTAAGAGCCGCGGACGTCATCTCCATGCCCGACAGTTGGGAATTTCCCTGGTTCGCGTCCTGGGATTTGGCCTATCACTGCATGGTCTTTGCCCATCTGGACGTGGATTTCGCCAAGGAGCAGATCGAGCTGCTGCTGACCCATCGCTACCTGCATCCCAACGGGCAGCTGCCCGCCTATGAATGGGCTTTCGACGACGTCAATCCACCTATCCACGCCATCTCCGCCCTGAAGGTCTTCCGGGCCGAACGGAGGCACAAGGGGGCCGGTGATCGGCACTGGCTGCAGCGCGTCCTGCACAAGCTGATGCTGAATTACGCCTGGTGGCTGAACCAAAAGGACAGTGACGGGTTGAGCGTCTTCGAGGGCGGCTTCATGGGGCTGGACAACATCTCCGTCTATGACCGCTCCACCCCCCTGCCCCCAGGGTATCGCCTCAAGCAGGCCGACGCCACGGGCTGGATGGCCATGTTCGCCCTGAACATGACCGCAATGGCCCTGGAGCTGGCCCGGGAATACCCGGAATACGAGGACATGGCCATTCAGTACTACGAACAGTTCCTGGGTATTGCCAATTCCATCGCCGGCCATGCATCGGATCAGCTGTCGCTCTGGGATCCCGGGGACGGGTTCTTCAAGGACCTGTTGATCACGCCCGACGGCGAGTCGCACCGACTGGATGTGTACTCCTACGTGGGCCTGATTCCCTTGTTCGCCTGCGAGATCGTGGCTCCGGACCTCCTGGAGCAGGTGCCCCGGTTCAAGGAGCTGCTCCGGGAACATCAGGGAGGCATGTTCGACGGACACACCATTTGCGCCTGTCCGATAAGCACCAATGAGCAGGGCGAACGGCTGCTGTCCCTGGTGGATCACACCATGCTGCCCCACATTCTGCGCAGGCTGCTCAGTGAGGAGGAGTTCCTTTCCGGGTACGGCATCCGCAGCGTGAGCCGAATCCATGCCCGGAAAAAGGATCTGGGCCGAGTGCCTGGGATCGGACAGGCCCTGATCGAATACGAGCCCGGGGAATCCGGGAGCGATCTTTTCGGAGGCAACTCCAACTGGCGCGGTCCGGTCTGGATGCCCATCAATTATTCCCTGATCCAGGCCCTGACCAAGTTCCACCGCTACTTGGGTCCCAACTTCACGGTGTCCGCTCCATGTCTCGGCGAGCGGGAGCTGAATCTGCGCCAAGTTGCCGACCTTTTGGCGGAGAGGCTGATCGATATCTTCAGAAGGGATGAAAACGGACAGGTGCCCGGGCTGCCGCAGGACAGCCCCTATCAAAATGATCCCCGTTGGCGGGACCTGGGACTGTTTCATGAATATTTCCACGGGGAAATGGGTCTCGGACTGGGTGCGGCGCATCAGACCGGCTGGACCGGGTTGGTGGCCAACCTGATCAAGCGCGGATCGGATTTGAGGACAGCCAGGGATGAGTACGGGAGCCCTGACTGATGCGCCTTGAATTCGACCCCCATGTCCTCGGGGATCCGAGCA
>CAYFSD010000325.1:0-2881 GCA_964345705.1 uncultured Desulfohalobiaceae bacterium | reverse complement strand
TCCTGGCGCTGCATCACCCCGGCCAGCAGCCCGTCCACGTCGGAGGTGGTCGGCTGCCCCTTCTCCAGCAGGGGGACCCCGGACAGGGAAAGGCTCAGGGAGGGGGGGTCGAAGCTGGCCCCACTACGCCCGAGCGCGGCGACAATGCGGCCCCAATTGGGATCGAGGCCGTACATGGCCGTCTTGACCAGAGGGGAATGGGCCACGCTGCGCACCGCCAAATCCGCCTCCCGGTCGTTCACCGCCCCGCTCACCCGGATATCCAGGATCTTGGTCCCGCCCTCGGCGTCCTGGACGATCATGTAGGACAGCTCGCGGCACACCTCTGCCAGGAGCTCGCGGAAATGCTCGAGCTCCCCCCCTTCGGGGCGTATGCCGCTGGCCCCGTTGGCCAGGCCGGCAAGACAGTCGTTGGTGCTGGTGTCCCCGTCCACGCTGATCCGGTTGAAGCTCTCCTCCGCGGCCGCGGCGAGCATTTTCCCCCAGTCCCCGGAAGGGACGGCGGCGTCGGTGCAGACAAAGGCGAGCATGGTGGCCATGTCCGGACAGATCATTCCCGCTCCCTTGGCCAATCCGATGATCCGGATGGAGCCGGCCGCGCACTCCATGCGCCGCATGCACAGCTTGGGGAAGGTGTCCGTGGTGGTGATGGCCCGGGCCGCATCGATGGGCGAGGCCGAGGAGCCGGCGGTCAGATCCCTGGCCCCGCGCTTGAAGCGCTCCATTTCCAGGGGCTCGCCAATGACCCCCGTGGATGCGGGAACGATCTCCTCGGGCTCCAGCCCCAGACAGGAGGCGGCATAGCGCAGGCTCTCCCGGCAGTCCGCCACGCCCTGCTCCCCGGTGCCGGCATTGGCCTGCCCCACGTTGATCAAAAGGCCCCGCGCCGACCCGTTTTCCAGCCGCTCTCTGGCCACGAGCACCGGAGCGGCCTGGAACATGTTCCGGGTGAAGACCCCGGCGGCCGATGCCGGGCGATCGCTGCCGATGTAGGCCAAGTCCGGCCGCTCCTTGCACCGGAACCCGGCCTGGGCTGTTGCGAAAAAAAATCCTGCGGGTGTTTGCATGGCGTCTCTCGGGAAATCGTCAGTTGAAAGTAACAAGTAAAAAGTTGAAAGCTGAAGAAGAAAAAATTCGCTGAATATCGACCTCCAGATCGCGGCTCAAAAGGAACGAATCAGGCTTTCTTCAAAGGTGAGCACGCTATGGGGATACCATTCGTTCTCCGTATTTTCTATTCTCTCCTTGGCTAAGAGTCTCGGGAGGTACTTTTTATCAGGCAGGCCGCCCCAAAATTTCAAGTGCAAGGCGCGAAAAAAGCTCAAGCTTGAACAGTAGGAAGCCTACGTGAAAGCTTGCGCTTTTTGAAGCAACGCCGCAATTGGAATTTTGGGGCGGCCTGCTAAGCGCCGCAGCACTTCTTGTACTTCCGCCCGCTGCCGCAGGGGCAGGGCTCGTTGCGGCCCACCTTGCGCTCACTGCGCTTGTAGGGCTGGTTGGGGCTCGCCTCCTCCTCGCCGCTCCCGGAATACTGCAGCTGATCGCTCTGGTCCTCGTGCTCCAGCTCCTGCTGGGCTACCTGCTCCAGCCGGACGTGACAGAGGGCCTTCAGGGTGCTCTCCCGGATATTGTACAGGGTCTCCTGGAAGAGATTGAAGCCCTCCTTCTTGTACTCCTGCCTGGGATCCTTCTGACCGTACCCGCGCAGGCCGATCCCCTCCTTGAGGTGATCCATGTTGAGCAGGTGTTCCTTCCAGTAGCGGTCCAGGTTCTCCAGCAGGAAATAGCGCACGATCTCCTGGTAATACTGGCCCGCCTGCTCCTTGAGCTCGGCGAGGATGCTGTCCACCCCCTGCTTGGCCTCATCCCTGGTGGGCAGGTCGGTGGAGAGGTCCATGACCCGGCCCAGATTGAATACCTCGTCCAGCTTGCTGGCCAGGACGTCGCGCGGTCCCTCGTCCTCCTCGTTCTTGCCCTTGTCGTTCTCCACGGACTCGTACATCTCCTCCAGGATGTCGCCCACCATCTCCTCCACGGTGGGCTCCAGGTCCTCCACCTGCATGAGCTCCCTGCGCCTGGTGTAGATCACCTCCCGCTGCTGGTTGAGCACGTCGTCGAATTCCAGCAATTGCTTTCTGATGTCGAAGTTGTGCTTTTCCACCCGGCTCTGGGCGTTCTCGATGGCGCGGGAAATGAAGTTGTTCTCGATGGCCTGGCCCTCCTCGGCGCCCACCTTGTCCATGAAGGAGGAAATGCGGTCCGAGCCGAAGAGGCGGAGGAGATCGTCCTCCAGGGAGAGGAAGAAGCGGGAGCTGCCCGGGTCGCCCTGCCGCCCGGACCGGCCCCGCAGCTGATTGTCGATGCGGCGGCTCTCGTGGCGCTCGGTGCCCAGGATGTGCAGCCCGCCGAGCTCAGCCACCCCTTCGCCGAGGACGATGTCCGTGCCCCGGCCGGCCATGTTCGTGGCGATGGTCACCCGGCCCCGTTCTCCGGCGTTGGCCACGATCTCGGCCTCGCGCTCGTGCTGCTTGGCGTTCAGGACCTGGTGCGGCACGCCGCGCTTCTTAAGCTTGTCCGAGATGAGCTCGGACTTGTCGATGGAGGTGGTGCCCACGAGCACCGGCTGGCCTTTCTGGTAGAGCCCGTGGATGGATTCGGCAATGGCCTCGTATTTCTCCCGCTGGGTGCGGTAGATCACATCCGGATAGTCCGTGCGGACCATGGGCATGTGGGTGGGGATGACCGAGACGTCCAGGTTGTAGATCTCCTTGAATTCCACCGCCTCGGTGTCCGCGGTTCCGGTCATCCCGGCCAGCTTGTCGTAGAGGCGGAAGAAGTTCTGGAAGGTGATGGTGGCCAGGGTCTGGTTCTCCGCCTCCAC
>CAYFSD010000324.1:0-2895 GCA_964345705.1 uncultured Desulfohalobiaceae bacterium | reverse complement strand
GTCCAATCACAAACTAGAACATGGATTCCCCGGACTCCTGAATAGTCTTGTTGATGGTCTCCTGCAGGTCCGGGGGCAGGCCGGGAATATCCACGCTCAAAAAGCCGCGCACGATGGTCGAGGTGGCCTGCTCCTCGTCCATCCCCCGGGCCATGAGGTACTCGATCTCCTCCTGGGCCACCTTGCCCACTGCCGCCTCGTGGGAGAGGTCCGCCCCGGAGACGGTTCCCTCCAGCTCCGGGATGGCGTGGATGACCCCGTCCTGAAGGATGAGTCCCTTGCACTCCAGATGGCCCTTGGTCTCCTTGGCGTTGCTCTGGATGTGGCCCGGATTGATAATGGTCCCGCCGGTGGTGATGGTGCGGGCGATGATCTCCGCCCGGGTCTCCTCCGCGTTGAGCACCACCCTGCTGCCGCTGTTCACGTAGGATCCCGGCGGTGTGGCCAGGATGGAGTTGAACCGGGCAATGGCGCCCTTTCCGTTCAGATAGACCGAGGGATAGAGCTGGGCCGACTCCACCGGCCTGAGCAGGATGTAGTTGTTCAAAAACACCCCGCCCTCTTCCACGGTCCCCACGGAGCGGGGCCGGACATGGACCCCCTCGCCCCAGTTGTGGATCATGGTGAAGGAGAGCTTGCCCCCCTTCTTGACGTAGAACTCGGAAATGCCAAGATGCAGGGCCGTGTTCACGTTGTGGGAGACCGCGCAGCCGGTAATGATGTGCAGCTCGGAGTTCTCCTCCACAACGATGATGTTGTGCACATTCTGGCCCACGTTCTGGCCCTTGATGTAGAGGCAGGACTGCACCGGATCTGTAATCTTCGCTCCCTTTTCCGTGCGGATGAAGTATCCGCCGTGCAGATTGTCCGCAACCTCTCGGGTGTACTTGTCCTTGTCCGGATCCACCAGTTGCCAATAGTACTCCGGCAGGCCGTCGTACCGCTCCAGGGCCTGCTTGATGTCCAGGACCTCCACCCCCTCCTTGCAGGTGGAGCACTGCACGCTGGAATAGTCCATGTGCAGGTAGGTCCCGCTGCGGTCCTTCTCCGAGAGATCCACTCCCGCCATGAGGAGCTCCTGCTTCTCCTCTTCGCTCATGGAGCGCAGGTCCTCGAGGGTCATTTCCCCGGAGCCCGAATCCCCGCTCAGATCGAACTGGGAGATGTCCAGCTCCTCCCTGTTCTTCCCCTGGGTCGTATCCTTTCGGCTCTTGTTTACCTCAGGCATCGCACACACTCCTCGTAGCCGTATACACTCACATGATCCAGGATGTCCCTGGGCCGCGCCTCGCAGCACAGTGCCCCGTTGTACATGACCATGCCGCGATCCGCGTTGATATAGTCCAGGATGTAGCCGGTGTGGGTAATGATCAATCCGGAAGAGTGGCGGCGCTGCTTCTGCTCCTTCATGCTCATGTCCTTGCGCGGAGTAAGGTCCTGCTCCAGGAGCCGGCGCACCATTTTTCCGATCAGGGCCATGTTCTCCAGGTCCACGCCGGACTCCGGCTCGTCGAAGAGCACCAGGCGGGGGTTCTGGGCCAGGAGCTGCAGCAGCTCGGAACGCTTGAGCTCCCCGCCGGAAAATCCGGAGTTGATATCCCGGTCCAGGAAGCCGTCCATCTTGACCTCACGGGCCAGCTCCTCCACATCCGCCCCGGAGTCGCCGGCGCAGAGCCGGACCATCTCCCTGGTCTTGAGGCCGTTGATGGTGGGCGGACGCTGAAAGGAGAGACCGATTCCCAGCTCGGCCCGCTGGTTGGTCTTCATGTGGGTGATGTCCTGGCCGCGGAAATGGATGGAGCCCTGGGTCACCTCGTATCCGCCAAAGCCCATGATGGTCATCAAGAGCGTGGTTTTCCCGGACCCGTTGGGCCCGAAGAGGATGAAGGTCTCATTCTCCCCGATCTGCAGGTCCACGCCCTTGAGGACCTTGGTGCCGCCGACACTCACATGCAGGTCCTTGATTTGCAGCATAGATTGTCCTTTTTATTTTGCGGAAAAATGCGTTGGCCCGCCGGCTGTGTCGTCATGTATCCGCGGGAGCCCATAATATGTCCAAACTACAGGTTTTTCGGTCTGTCAGCAAGACATGGAAACCACCGAGCCCTACAAAAACCGGAACTCGTCCTTGTCGCTTTTGGGATGACAATAGTAGCATCGCGCGCTCACCTTGAACAAGGGGATCAGGAGCACTCCGGCGACAAAGCCGAAGGCGTGGGCCCACCAGGCCACCCCGGCAGCGCCCTGAGGTCCGATCGAGGCGGCCACTCCGGACATAAACTGCAGCAGAAACCACAGCCCAAGAAAGATCACTGCCGGCAGGTTCAAGAACAGGGGAAAGATGAACACCGGGATCAGGGTCAGGACCTGGGCCTGGGGATAGAGACGCATGTACGCCCCCATCATTCCGGCAATGGCCCCGGAGGCCCCGATGACCGGCACGGTGGACTGGGAAAAGAAGAGAACATGGCCCAGAAGGGCCACCAGGCCGCAGCAGATGTAGAATAGGACAAAGCGCACCGGCCCCATGACGTCCTCGATGTTGTCCGCGAACACCACGAGGATCCACATGTTGACCAGAAAATGAAAGATCCCGCTGTGCAGGAACATGTGCGAGAAGAACGGGAGCACCCCGGTGCTGGGATATCCGGCCCAGGCCGCCCAGTCCGGGTAGAAGTAGCGGGCCGGGACCACGCCGAGGATGTGGAAGAGCTGCTCCAGCTGGGGCTCCGGGAGGCTCAGCTCGAACAACAGGACCAGGGTGTTCGCGGCGATGATCGCCCAGAGCGCCGTGGGCGTGTGTCTGCGGGGGATGTAGTCCTTGATGGGGAACATGGATTATCCGCGTCCGGGGATTGGAGCCGAACAGGGCGGGATGTTAACATAATCCGAGAG
>CAYFSD010000323.1:0-2902 GCA_964345705.1 uncultured Desulfohalobiaceae bacterium | reverse complement strand
CTGGACGGCCTTTCCGCCCACATCGCCGTGCTCAATACGCGGGGGGACATAGTCCTGGTCAACCGGGCCTGGCGTGATTTCGCCGAGGAGAGCGGCCTCCCGGAGAAGGTTGTTTCCGAGGGCGTCAACTACCTCGCAGTCTGTTCCCGATCGACAGACGAATTTTCCCAGGGAGCCAAGTCTTTTGCCGAAGGGATCGAGATGGTCGTAACCGGAGAGAGGAATTTCCATGCCCAGGAGTATCCCTGTCCCACCCCCAGGCGGGAGCGGTGGTTCGAGGGCCGTGTCAGCCCCTTCGGCGAAGAGCCGCCCCGGCGCGTGGTGGTCGCGCACGTGGAGATCACGGAGCGCAAGGAGGCCCTTGAGGAGATCAGCCACCTTCAGCTGGTGGAGTCGAGGTTGAGGACCACGGCCCAAACACTCATTTCCCTGGGCTCATTCGAGGAGATGTGCGAGCGGATCCTGGAGGCGGGGAAGGAGCTGACCGGGAGCCGCTACGGGTATGTGGGAAGCGTTGACCCGTCGAGCGGGAATCTGGTGGCCCACACCCTGACCAGGACTGTTTGGGATGCCTGCCGGGTCCCGAACAAGGATATCGAATTCGATCGGTTCGGTGGGCTTTGGGGGTGGGTGCTCAAGCGCGGGGAACCGGTTTTGTGCAACAACCCTGCCGAGGATTCCCGCTCCACGGGGCTACCCGAGGGGCACATCCAGATTAGCAACTTCCTCTCCATACCGGTGTTTCTCCAAAATGAGCTTGTGGGACAGATCGCCTTGGCCAACTCGGAACGGGACTATCAGGAGCGGGACACAGTAGTCCTCCATCAGTTGGGCATCATCTTCGCTCTCGCCATCCAGAGACAGAACCGCGAAATCGAGCTCAGGACTGCCAAGCAAAATGCTGAAGCGGCCAATAGGGCCCAAACGGAATTTCTGAACAACATGAGCCACGAGCTGCGGACCCCGCTCAACGCCATTATCGGATTCGCCGACCTCCTGCGGGAGAAGAACTTCGGGGAGCTCAATGCCAAGCAGGCGCAGTACGTGGACCATATTGCCCAGGGCGGACACCACCTTCAGGATCTTTTGAATGACGTCCTGGATCTGTCCAAGGTCGAGGCAGGCAAGATGCGCCTGGAACCCGCGGAGATCCAGATAGATGGGTTCCTGCGGGAGGCAGTCAATCTGCTGCACCAGAAGGCGATCGCCCACGGGTTGCGTATGGAGCTGGAGATTGCTGATGAGCTGCGGCAACGAATCGTTCGCGCGGATGCGCGGAAACTGCGTCAGATTTTGTTCAATCTGCTGTCCAACGCCACCAAGTTCACTCCCGACGGGGGCAGGATAGGGGTCACCGCGGATGTGTTGAGGCAGTGTACAAGGGACGGCGATAGGGCAAGGGACATGCTGCGGGTCGCGGTTGCGGACACCGGGGAGGGCATATCCCCGGAGAACCAGGAACGCATCTTCGAGCGATTCGCCCAGATCGAATCGGAATCGGGCCAGCAGCATCAGGGCACTGGCTTGGGTTTGGCCCTGACCAGGCGCCTGGTGGAGCTACACAATGGACATATCTCTGTCGAGAGCAAGGGGAAGGGGATGGGGTCAACTTTTATCTTCCAGATCCCGATGCATGCGGATGAACAGGATGTTGTTACGGAAGAATAGTGTCTTGTCCTGCTTCACTTGTCGCCATAGCGGAAAAAAATCGAATGCAATCCTTGAACCGGAAAGCGATTATGTCTGAACACCCCACTCCCACCGTGCTGGTCGTGGATGACGTACAAATAAATGTGGATCTTTTGACAGAAGTCCTGAGTGATACGTGTTCCGTTATTGAGGTCACGAACGGCCATGCCGCCTTGGAGCGTGCCTTCCGCGAGCCTCCGGATCTCGTCATCCTCGATGTCATGATGCCCGGAATGAGTGGATATGAGGTCTGTCGTCGCCTGAAGGAGGAGCCAACGACCTCTGATATTCCGATTATCTTTGTCACAGCCAGAAGTGAGGACGAGGACGAGACCAAGGGCCTGGAGCTCGGCGCCGTGGATTACCTGACCAAGCCCATCAAGGCCTCGATCGTCAGGACACGGGTTTGGAATCATTTGCAGCTCAAGCGCGCTCGGGAGGAGCTGGAAAGCCAAAAGAACGAGCTGGAGCAAAAGGTGCAGCGACGCACGGCCCAGCTCGCCCGAATGCAGGAGGTGACGATCCAGGGCATGGCCACCCTCGCCGAATACCGCGATCCGGAAACCGGAGGGCATATCAGGCGCACACAGTACTACATCAAGATGCTCGCGGAAAAATTGAGAGAGAAAGGCCTGTTTCAGGGAGATCTCGATCCCGAGCGCATCGAGTTGATCACTAAGTCAGCGCCGCTTCATGACATCGGGAAAGTGGGCGTGCCGGATCACATATTGCTGAAACCAGGGATGCTCACCCCGAAGGAATTCGAGGAAATCAAGGAGCATCCCCGATACGGGTATGACGCGCTGAAGTTTTCCATGAGCAATTCGGAAGAGGCCGCCTTTCTTCAGCTGGGCATGGAGATCGCGTATAGTCACCACGAGAAATGGGACGGCTCGGGATACCCCCGCGGACTGAAGGGGGAAGAGATCCCCTTGTCCGCTCGGCTCATGGCCCTAGTGGATGTTTATGACGCGTTGGTGAGCAAGAGGGTCTACAAGGAGCCGCTTCCTCAAGACGTGGTTTTAGAGACCATGAAGGAAAGGAGAGGGATTCATTTCGACCCTGTGCTTCTAGATACCTTTCTCGAACTGACGGAGGAGTTCCGTCAAATCATTTTCAATAATGCAGACTTCCCGGAAGAACGAGAAATAGCTTACGCGGAACGCTTGGGCCTTCCCCAGGGGCAGGCCGTGACGCAGACCCCGCAGAGGTA
>CAYFSD010000322.1:0-2923 GCA_964345705.1 uncultured Desulfohalobiaceae bacterium | reverse complement strand
GCAAGGAGGAGGAACAGGAGTTCCAGAGCCGGATGATCGAGAAGTACGACGGCGAGGCCCACCCCTTTTTCTGCTCCGCCAGGCTGTTCAACGACCGCGTGCTCAAGTTCCACGAGATCCGGGACTGGTTGGCCACCGCCTTCGAGGTCAGCCTCCTGCAGCCCATCGGCGAGCCCGGTTTCGGGAACTTCCGGTTCTAGTGCGGGTGATCGAAAAGAGGTGTTGGGGGGTTCCACGGCAGACAAAATTGATCCGGGCAACTATTCACCACAATCCCAGCGCCGATGGACGCGGTGACAGCCAGGTGGTGAATCATTACTGATCCAGTAGCATTCCGAGGAAAACCCAAGCCCACATGAGCCAAGGAGAGCCGATATGAGCGAACACGATCTGTGGACCATCTTTCCCCGCATGCCCCGCAAGGTGACCATCGGGGACATCACCGTCCGCGACGGGTTTCAGCACGAGGAGAAGTTCATCTCCACCGAAGCCAAGAAGTATTACCTGGAACACCTCATCTTCGCCGGATGCCGCTCCATTGAGGTGACCAACCTGGGCAGCCCGTACATCGTGCCCCAGTTCAGCGACGCCGAGGAGGTCATGGCCTATCTGCGCAGCGAGCGCTTCTATAAGCGCTGCGCCAAGCGGGGAGTGGATCCGGATCAGGTCTGCCTTACCTGCGTCACCATTCGCGAGCCGGCCGTGGACCGGGCCATCGAGCTCAAGGAACGCGGCATCGGCCCGGACCGGGTGCTGATGATGGTGTCCACCGAGGAGGAGCACCACTTCGCCAATTCCGGGACCACCCTGCCCGAATACTGGGAGGAGGCGGAGCGCTGCATCAGGAAGTGTAACGACGCCGGGATCAAGATGTGCGGCACGGTGAGCACCATTTGGGGCAGCCCCATCACCGGGGCCACGGACCTCCGCGACGCGGTGGAGTTCACCAAGCGCTGGCTGGAGCTCGGGGCCCACGATGTGGAGCACGCGGACCACGACGGGAGCGCCTCCGCTGCGGAGGTCTACCGCTACTTCTCCATGATCCTGGACGAAATTCCGGACACGGAGCGGCACATCGCTCACTTCCACGAAACGCGCCGCATGGCCCCGGCCTCGGTCCTGGCGGCCCTGCAGGCCGGCATCACCAACTACGAAGCCACTCTCGGGGGCATGGGAGGCCAGCCTGCCAACTTCCTGGACGATCGACCGGTCCCGGGAACGGGGGAATACTACTACACCGATCCGCGCTTTGTGGGGCTGCAATGCCTGGAGGATCTTCTGGTCCAGGTGGACGAGATGGGGATCGAGCACGGGTACGACGTGGACCGTCTCCTCAGGCTGGGTCAGCTCATGGAGAAGACCGTGGGCCGGAAGCTCCGCTCCGAGGCCGTGGTCCACGGCCGCAAGGACGTCAAGGGCCATCCCGAGTTCGCCCGTCCCGGGCTCAAGGGCAAGAAAGAGAACCGCGGTGAGACCCAGGGTCAAAAGATCCCGGCGCATTGGAAGGACCAGGCGGGGGTGCCCGAGTGGGCCAAGGGATGACTCGATCCCTGCGGTGCCGCATGCGGGCGCTAGGGGAAATCAAGGAGTGCTTATGCAGAGGGATGACAAGAAGCCGCCCTATGTGAGCGTGGATTATTTTGAGGATCTGACCGGAGATATCGAGGAAACCCCTGAGCAGGAGCTCCAGGAGGTAGCGGGCCGGATGCGCCAGCTTCGTCGGGACAAGGGCCTTTCCCTCCAGGAGTTGTCCCGGTTGGCCGGAATCGACAAGGACACCCTGGCCCGGATCGAGAACGGCGAGGAACAGCCGCAGCTGGGGACTGTGCTCAAGCTGTCCAAGTCCCTGGAAAGGGATCTGGGCTCCCTGATTGCCGGTCAGGGGGACAGGCCCTACGCCATCACGCGCAAGGCGGATCGCAAAAAGGTGGTCCGCGCCGGCGGCACGGAGAGCGCGAAGGCCCAGTACGCCTACCGGAGTCTTGCTCCCGAGGTGGGGGGACGACATATGGAGCCCCTCTTGGTGCGCCTTCAGCCCAATCCCGAGGAGGAGCCCTCGGTGCATCAGGGGGAGGAGTTCCTTTTCGTCCTGGAGGGGACCGTCCTGCTCAAGCTGGGTGAGGAGAGCTTCGAGCTGGAGTCCGGGGACAGTGCCTATTACCAATCCACGCAGCCCCATATCGTTGCCGCGGCGAACGAATCGGCCACCGTTCTGGCCGTGATATATGAAGCGAAAAGGGAGGCCTGATCATGTCCCAGATGCTGTGGCAGCCGTCCAGGGAGCGGATCAATCGGAGCAACATGATCCGCTTCATGGAATACGTGAACGGCCGGTTCCGGGTCGGGCTGAACGACTATCCCGAGCTCTATGAGTGGTCCGTGCGGAACATACCCGATTTCTGGGCCGCCATCTGGGATTTTATGGACGTGATCCACTCCAGGGGCTACGACCAGGTGGTGGACGATCCGGACAAGATGCCTGGGGCGAGGTGGTTCAGCGGGGCCAGGCTGAACTTTGCGGAGAACCTGCTGCGCCATCGAGATGATGAGCCGGCGATCATCTTCTGGGGAGAGGCCCATGAGCCGAGGTCCATCACCTTTGCCCGCCTTTACGACGAAGTGGCCCGCGTGGCCGCCTCCATGAGGGAAATGGGCATACAGCCCGGGGATCGAGTAGTGGGGTACATGCCCAACATGCCGGAAACCGTCGTCGCCATGCTCGCGGCCACGAGCCTGGGCGCCGTCTGGTCCTCCTGCTCTCCGGATTTCGGGACGCAAGGGGTTCTGGACCGTTTCGGCCAGATTCAGCCCAGGCTCCTGTTCACCGTGGACGGGTACAGCTTCAAAGGCAAGCTGTTGGACCTGCGTGACCGTCTGGGGAGGATCCTGGAACAGATTCCCTCCGTGGAGCGGGTGGTGATGG
>CAYFSD010000321.1:0-2925 GCA_964345705.1 uncultured Desulfohalobiaceae bacterium | reverse complement strand
CCTGATCTGATGAGTCTTTTCTCCGGCTCTCCCAAGCCAAAGGCATTCCGGGTCCGGGAACCGAGGATAGTCATGGGCGTGCCTGACAGAACCGTGAGCTGGGCCAAGCCGGAGGACCCCAGGGGGCTGTCCGCCCTCCTGTCCGCCCTTCCCGAGGTGGAGGGCCGGATCGAGGACGGCGAGGTACAGATCTTCGGGGAAAGGCTCTTGCATATGCAAAATATCAACGCCGAGCTAAAGATTGCTGATGCGCTTCACCTGGATTTGCGCGCAAAAACCAACTTCGCCAGCCCCCTGAATCTGACTGTACGGAGCGATTCGGAGCGCTCCAAGCTCAAGGGCACTCTCCGGACTGAAGAGCTGCGGCTGGAGCTCCTCGCCCCCTACCTTCCCCCGGATGCCGCCCAATGGATCGGCTCCTCCGAGATGGACATGGAAACCGACTTTTCCTTCTCCGGCGGGGACGCATTCCAGGCCGAGGTGCGTTTCGAGCCCTCCCGGCTCCTGATGACCAGCCGGACGGGAGAGGGGCTGATCCGTCTCCAATCCGGATCGGGAACATTCTCCAGCCGCGGGGAAACCACCAGCATCCGCCTGAAGAACCTGGATCTCGCCGATCCCAGGGTGAGCCTGAATGGGAGGATAACCCTCAACGGGCCGGACGGGGCGATGGATCTCGACCTCAGGGTGAACGACGCGGACATCCCCTCCCTGGCTAGAGCCTCCAAGGGACTCTTTCCCCAAGAGGAATTCACGAAGAGCTTTTCCATCGTCCGCGAGGGACGAATCCACTGGTGCCGGATCAGCGGTTCCGGAAGCGACCCCGAGACCCTCGCGGACAATCTGACCGTGCTGGGCCATCTGGTGGAGGGGAGGATCGACCTCCCCAAGCCCGAAATGGAGCTGGAACGGGTCCGGGGCACCTTCCACGTGGTCAAGGACGCCCTGAGCATGAACGATCTCTCCGCTGTATTCGGCAATTGCACCATCACCTCCGGGAGGGCCGCCATGGGGCTCGGCGGGGAGGTCGACCCCCTCAGCCTGTACTTGGAGGGCTGCCTGGATCTGGCAGAAACACGGGAGCTTCTGGAGCGCTCCCTGGACCTCCCCGAGCTGCAGCGCGAGCTGGAGCGGGTCCGGACCTTGCAAGGGCGGGCGAACGCCACCTTCAGTCTGTCCAAGAAGGGCGAGGAGGTGCAATGGGGCGTCGACCTGGAGGACATCGATCTTCGGGCCCAGCACGCGGGCCTTCCCCTCCCCCTTTCCCTGAGCCGCGGCGGTATGAGCTTCAAGCAGAACACGCTTCGCTTCAGGGATCTCCGGGGAAGCCTCGGCAACAGCACCGTCCACGGGCTCGAGGGGGAAATCCGCTTCGGCGGGCGCACCGATATACGGCTTGCCGGAAAGCAGATCGAGCTCGATCTGCGGGAGCTGGCCGCTCCGCTCAAGGATTTCCCTGAGGCAGCCCCCTGGAGGGAGGCGCTCGACTCCCTCCGGGGCCGCATGGAGCTGAAGCGCTTCGGCATGAGGGGCCCACTCCGGTCCCCAGAACAATGGGAGGTCAATGCCACGGGCGGCCTTCCCGGCCTCACCGTCTCCCTACCCTTCCTGCCCCGGCCCCTCCGGGCCTCAGCCGAGTCCATCACCGGCACGGAGAGGAACGTTTCCTGGTCCGGACTGACCCTCGCCGTATCCGAAACCCGGATCCGCACCCAAGGGGAGCTCGCCTTCACCCGGGAAGGCATCCAGTCGGCAAGGGGCTCGTCGATGCAGGGCGAAATCCGCTCTCCGGAGCTGCTGGACCAGCTCTACGCCCTGGCCTCCGTTCCCCGGGCCTTTCGCCTCAAGGCCCCCCTGGCCTTCAGTGAGGGGCGATTCCAGTGGCAGGGGGGAAAGGATTTCTCCGTGCGCACCGACTTCCGGCTCGCCGGAGGAACCGAGGGACACGCGGATATCTCCGGAAACGACTCGGGATACCATCTGGACCGCCTCCTGCTGAACGAGGACAATAAAGTCGCCACCCTCAAGGCGAGCCTGCAGGACCGTTTCCTGGATGTCGGTTTCGAGGGCGAGGTGTCCCTGGACCAGCTCCGCGCCGCGCTGCGTCACCCAGGCCCCCTCCACGGGGACGTGGAAGGCGACTTCCGTTTCAGCCTGGAGCTGGCCCCTTTCCGGTTCGTGGAAAGCAACGGGGTGATACGGATCAACGAGCTGGACCTTCCGCCGGGAATCGGGCACCCCCATCTTCGCCTGGACCGGGCCCACCTGGAGGGAAGCGGGGAGAGGATCTCCCTGCGCGCCTTCCGGGTGCGGGTCAACAACAGGCCTGTCGAGGTCAGCGGGAGCGTGGACATCACGGATAAAGGCAACATCCTGGACCTGAAGCTCCGCGCCGGGGAGCTCGACGAAGCATGGCTGGAAACCATGCTCGACACGGAAAATAACGGCGATTCCCGTGACACGGAACAGCTCTCCCGAATCAGGGGCACCATCGATCTGGGGATCGGCGCCTTCCGCTACAAGGAGATGGACATCAGCCCGGTCCGGGGCATCGTGGACATTACCTGGGACAAGATCACCGTCTTGATCAACGAGCTGGGATTGTGTCATCTGGATCCCCTGGGGCAGCTCACCCTTCGCGGAGAAAACATGAGCGGAGAGCTCTCGGTCCATGTCCGGAAAAAGGATCTGGCCGGGATGATCTCCTGCCTGGGAGGGGGCGAGAACCGGATCTCCGGGGAATTCGCCCTGAGCCTGCGGACCGGGACCAAGGGCGAGAGCCTCTCCGAGCTGAAGAAGAACAACCGGGGGACGGTCCGCTTCCAGGCCCAAAACGGGCGCATCTATCAGACAACTGTCCTGTCCAGGATCCTCGCCCTGCTCAACACCACGGAGATCCTTTTCGGCAAGCTGCCGGATCTCCAG
>CAYFSD010000320.1:0-2931 GCA_964345705.1 uncultured Desulfohalobiaceae bacterium | reverse complement strand
CGGAGCTCTCCAACAGCCTCCTCTGCCGCGGTCTGGACGAGCCGGAGGATGTGCAAGGGCATCCGGACCTGCTGCAGCGGGCGTACGAGGACGGGGCGGATTTGGCGGAGCAGGTGGGAGAGGACTGAGGCCAGACATCAGAGGTCAGACGCCAGACGTCAGAAGACGGAAGACGGAAGACAGAGGACAGAGGACAGAAGACGGAAGACGGAAGGCGCTTCACCGAAGGGCTGATCACGACCCAACCTCATTCCAAACGAAGAACGAGGAACGAGGAACGAAGAACAAATAACTTATCACCCTTCATACTTTTCACTTTCAACTTTCTCCTTTTCACTCACGGGAAACGACATGACCGAACACGTGGCGATCATCGGCGGCGGGCTGGCCGGATGCGAGGCGGCCTGGCAATTGGCCCGGCAGGGCGTGCGGGCCACCATCCTGGAGATGAAGCCCCACAGCTACAGCCCGGCACACAGCGATACCCGCCTGGCGGAGCTCGTCTGCTCCAACTCCTTCCGCTCCGAGGAGCCCACCAGCGGCGTGGGGCTGCTCAAGGAGGAGATGCGCGGAGCGGACAGCCTGATCCTGGAGGCGGCGTACGCCTGCCGGGTTCCCGCGGGCAAGGCCCTGGCCGTGGATCGGGAGGAGTTCGCCGCGTACGTGACCCGTCGCCTGGAGGAAACCCCTGGGGTGGAGATCCTGCGGCGAAGGATCGACTCCATGCAGGATCCGGCTCTCACCGGATACACCAGGCTGGTGATCGCGGCCGGTCCCCTGGCGGGGCAGTCCCTGACCCGGAGCCTGTTGGACAGCATCGGCCAGCAGGATCTCTACTTCTACGACGCCATCGCTCCCATCGTGAGCGCGGAGAGCATCAACTGGAATCGGGTCTTCTGGGGCTCGCGCTACGATCCGGAGTCCACGGACTACCTGAACTGCCCCATGAACGAAGAGGAATACCATCAGCTGCGCAACGCTCTGCTGAGCGGGGAGAAGGTGGAGCCCAAGCGCTTCGAGTCGGAGGTGCACTTCGAGGGCTGCCTTCCGGTGGAGACCATGGCCTCGCGGGGGGAGATGACCCTGGCCTTCGGCCCGCTCAAGCCCGTGGGGCTGGTGGATCCCCGCACCGGGGAAACGCCCTTCGCCGTGGTCCAGCTCCGCAGAGAGAACCGGCCGGGGACCATGTTCAATCTGGTGGGATTCCAGACCAAGCTGACCTACCCGGAGCAGCGTCGCATCCTGCGCCTGATCCCCGG
The DNA here is from genome assembly GCA_964345705.1 of uncultured Desulfohalobiaceae bacterium. GTDB lineage: Bacteria > Desulfobacterota > Desulfovibrionia > Desulfovibrionales > Desulfothermaceae > JAIPDU01. The sequence goes on along the minus strand of CAYFSD010000320.1, from coordinate 1,672 downwards.
CCTGGAGCAGGCGGAGTTCGTCCGCCTGGGCAGCATCCACAGAAACACCTTCGTCAACTCCCCCGCGGTGCTCTCCCCCCATCTGGAGCTTCGCAGCCGCCCCGACGTCTTTCTCGCCGGGCAGATCACCGGAGTGGAGGGCTATGTGGAGTCCGCGGCCTGCGGTCAGTGGACGGGGATGCATCTCGCGGGCAGGACGATGGGCCGGAATCTGGAGCTCCCTCCCGCGGAAACCGCGCTGGGCGGCCTGCTGCGGCACCTGCAGACCGAAGCCAAGGTGTTCCAGCCCATGAACGTCAATTTCGGGCTCCTGCCGCCCCTTGGGGTCAAGGCCAAGAAGAGGCGCCGCAAGGAGCTCTATGCGGAGCGGGCCAGGCGGGCCTGGCGGGAGTGGCTTTCAGCGGGTCAGTGAGTCGGTGCGTCAGTGAGTCAGTGAGACACCGACATACTGACTTACTGACTTACCGAATACCTCAGTCTTCAGTAACCGTCGCCTGAAGAATCTTCGCCGCGCTCAGCGCCGCGCCGAATCCGTTGTCGATGTTGACCACGGACACGCCCGGAGCGCAGCTGTTGAGCATGCCCAGCAGGGCGGCGAGCCCCTGAAAGGAGGCCCCGTAGCCCACGGAGGTGGGCACCGCGAGAATGGGCTTGTCCAGCATCCCGCCCAGCACGCTGGCCAGGGCGCCCTCCATGCCCGCCACCACCACGAGCAGCCTCGCCTGCTGCAGATTCTCCAGATGCGGAGTGATGCGGTGCAGCCCGGCCACTCCCACGTCCGTGACCAGCCCCGTGCGCACGCCGAAGAAGCGGGCGGTTCCCAGGGCCTCCAGGGCCACTGGCATGTCCGAGGCCCCGGCGGCCACGACCACCACGTCCCCCTGGCGGGAATGCGAGGGATCCAGATCCAGCTCCCGGCCCAGGGCGAAGAGGCCGGCTTCCTCCCGAAAGGAGCCTCGGGGAAAGCATTCCAGGAGCATACGCCCTTGCTCCGGGGTGAGCTTGGTGGCCAGAACCGGCTGCCCCGACTCGTGGATCCCGGACACCGCCTCCCGGAGCTGATCCCGCGACTTGCCCCCTCCGTAGATCACTTCGGCCTGACCTGTGCGCAGGCCGCGGTGGGGGTCCACGCACACCCCGTGAGCCAGCTCCCGATAGGGATAGTGCCTCAGCTCTTCCCTGGCCTGTTCCGGGGTGAGCTCCCCCCGGCCGACCCTGTCCAGTATGGAGTCCAGATCCGTGCCCATAGCAGGTCGCCTTTCCTTGATTTACACCGTGTGCTCTTTGGTTTAAGGTCAAAGGTTGCCCTGTGTCCGGCCTGGGCAATCCAGTGGGGCGAAGGCGATCCCATGCCGCCGGAAAGCGGGTTCTCGTCCCGCAACAAGGCCAGATATACGGTGCCCGAGAACCCCTTTCTTGTCCAGGCTCCCCCGGGAAGGCCTTCCCCTTTCTTCCGGGGCGGCGCGAGGGAGCCAGTACAACTCCAGAGCAAGAGCGCGAGGTGTCTATGGCTGTGCTTTCCCAGCAGATCGGCGAATTTCTGACCCAGAGCTCCTGGATCAGACGCATGTTCGACGCCGGGGCCGAGCTGAAACGAAAATACGGCGAGGACAGGGTGTGCGACTTCAGCCTGGGCAACCCGGACCTCCCCGCACCGCCCGGGGTCAAGCGC
>CAYFSD010000319.1:0-2933 GCA_964345705.1 uncultured Desulfohalobiaceae bacterium | reverse complement strand
GTTCACCGTTCCAGGTTCCGGGTTTTCTGTTCTGATCTTCGAAATCCTATCCCGAAAGCTCGGGTGGCGCAATCCCTGGCCCCGGAGGGAGCAGGGAAATCGGGAACGGGCCTAATTCGACTGCTGCCGCAGCATTCGCTTGGAGCAGGTGCCCTTGATCAGGCAGCCCTCGCAGTCGCCGCGGAAGGGCAGCTCGGTCACCACCCCGAAGGAGACGTCCAGGCTGCCGTTGTTGTGGAAGGTGAGGCCCAGATCGGCCAGGGAGTTCTTCAAAACCTTGTTTGGCTCCGGCACCGGGGCGCAGCCGTGCTCCGCGCTCTCGGGAAGCACCTCGGACAGGGCGGCCATGATCATGGACTGGGCCAGAAGCTCCAGGCGCTCGGCCCGTTCGCGGTCCTCCTGCTTGGCCTGGTCCAGCTCCTCGTCGAAGTCGCGGTCCAAGTAGATCAGCATGTATCCTCTCTTCTCACCCAGCCGATAGGCCCGTAGACGGGAATGCAGGCGTTGCCAGTCCCGTTCCAGGGCCTGTGCGGTCTCCCCGTCCAGTCGCCGCTGGCCGGAGAGGAACATGAAGGTTTCCATATCGAAGTGGGGGGTGATGTCCAGGGCCTGTGCGGAAAGTCGTTTCACTGCGTCTCTCCTTTCAGGTTTGAGGCAAAGAGGTCCCGGAACCATTGCGGGATCCGGAGCATGCGGCCGCTTGCGTCCACGCAGGCGTGACGGGTCCAACCGCGGGTGATCAAGCGGTCTCCCTGGTCCCGGTCGAGGATGCGGTAGACGAAGCACATCGAGGCCCGCTTCCATTCCTCGATGGCGCAGCGCACGGCGATGACCTGGTCGAAGCGGGCGGGCTGGATATAGGTGCAGTGCGCCTCGCTCACGGGCAGGTACAGGCCCGCGGCCTCGAGCCGGCTGTAGCTTGAGCCGCGGTCCAGGAGCAGCTGGTTCCGTGCCTGCTCGAACCAGTGCAGGTAGTTGGCGTAGTAGACCACACCCATGGCGTCCGTTTCCCCGTAGTAGACCCGGTGGCTCCAGAGGGCCTCGGGCTGGGGCAGGGGGGTCTCGTCGCTCATGTCTTGCTGGCCATGCGTTTGAGGATCCAGGGCAAGAGCTGTGTGCCCCGCTCCAGAAAAATGCCGGAGCGCTCGGCCTCGGCCTCGCTGAATTCCTTGGGGCCCTGGACCGGCTGGCTCGGATCGTGGAAGAGGAAGGGCACGGGCTCCTCGGCGTGGGTCCGCAGCGCAATGGGAGTGAGGTGGTCGCAGGCGATCATGGTGCAGACGCCCCGCTCCCGAGCCCAGTCCGCGAGCTCACCGAGGACGAGCTCGTCGAAGCGCTCGATGCAGCGCATCTTGTCCTCCACGGAGCCCGCGTGGCTGCACTCGTCCGGCCCCTCCAGATGGAGGTAGAGGAAGTCGCCGCGCTTCAGGAACTCGCGCGCGGCCTCCGCCTTGCCCAGATAGTCGGTATCCATGCCTCCCGTGGCCCCGGGAACGCGGATCGTTTCCAGTCCGGCGGAGCGTCCCAGCCCCTTGATCAGGTCCACGGCGGAGATGACCGCCCCGGACAGGCCGAAGGTTTCCCGGAAGGAGGGAAGCCTGAGCGGTGGGCCCTGGCCCCAGGGCCAGGCCGCGTTGGCTCCGAGCTCCTTGTCCTCCTGCAGCATCCGGGCGGCGCTGTGCACCAGGCGGTGCAGTAGGGGGCTCTTGGCGAATTCCTCCAGGTCCGGTCCGATCTCCCGGCCCAGGATGTCGTGGGGCGGACGGACGGCGAGGTCCGCTTCCGGTTCCGCGGTGCCTTCGCGCTGGACGAGCAGGTGCCTGTATTGAAATCCCGGGGCCAGGTCCAGGCGATCCTCGTCCAGATCCCGATCCAGGCGGGCCAGAAAGTCCCGCGCCCGGTCCGTGTCCACCTCTCCGCCGCTATGATCGCGCATGATCCCGTCGGAGGCGAAGGCGCTCACCCGAACCAGGTTCAGGCGGTAGATCAGGTCGGTTTCCGCCACATCCAGCCCCTGGGCCGCCGCCTCGATGGGGCCGCGACCGGTGTGGTACACCTCGGGGTCGAAGCCGAGAAGGGCCATGTTGGCGATGTCCGAGCCAGGGGGGTGCCCCGGGGGGATGGTCCGGCACCGGCCCAGTGTCGACGCGGCGGCGAGCCGGTCCAGGTTCGGGGTGCGCGCGGCCTGCAATGGAGTGCGGCCCTCCAGCTCGGCAAGGGGGTGGTCCCCCATGCCGTCGGGGATGAGGAAAAGAAGCTTGCGGGTCATGCTACAGGATCCTGTAGTGTCGTGTGGGGGCCTTGATGAAGCTCAGCTCTTCGATCTCCGCCAAGGCGTTGTTCACATCCTTGAGCTGGGCGGCATGGGTCAGGAAAACCACGGGGACGGCGGCCTCGCTGGGCTCCTGCTTCTGCACCACCTGGGCGATGCTGATGTTGTGCTCGCCCATGATTCCGGAGAGGATGGACAGCACCCCCGGTCGGTCCTGGACCGTGAACCGGAAGTAGTGCCGGCACACGGTGAGCTCCGGGGGCAGGATCTCCGCCCTGTCCAGCCCGCCGTCGGTGAATCCGGTGTTGGGCTGGCAGCCGCTCCGGGCCAGATCCATGATGTCCGAGAGCACGGCGCTGCCCGTGGGCATGTCCCCGGCCCCCTGCCCGTAGAGCATGATCGGGCCCACGGCGTCGCCCTCGATGTGCACGGCGTTGAAGGGGCCGTCCACCTTGGCCAGGATGTCCTCTTCGGCGATCAGGGCGGGGAAGACTCCGGCCTGCAGGGCCCCGGAGCGGTCCTTGAGCTGGGCGATGAGCTTGATCCGGTACCCGAAGTCCTTGGCCCGTTTGATGTCGTAGGCCTCCACCTCGCGAATCCCCTGCACCGAAAGCTGCGCGTAGGGATAGTCCTTGCCCGAGGCGATCCGGATGAGCACCGC
>CAYFSD010000318.1:0-2935 GCA_964345705.1 uncultured Desulfohalobiaceae bacterium | reverse complement strand
GTCTTTACTGCCAGGTCACCTCTCTTGGTGTGTAATGGCTCCAATGGGCACAGGGGAGGCAGAGGTTCTGACCGTGGTCAAGTGGGGAAAACCCGACCATGAAAGAGCCTACACCCTACAAATTGCTCATCCTTCTCAAAGACGGCAACGCGCAAAAACCCGCAACCGTGAAGAAATTCTTGCTTTATGCTTATTTCATGGACGCGACTAGAAAAGGGCATCCCGTCATCTTGTTGTGAGATATTCCGGGATGCCCTTTTCCATGTTTAATTAGAATTCCATGGCAAGTTGGGTGGTGATGGTCTGGGCCTCATCGTCGGTTCCGCCCTTGTCCTGGTCATAGTCCTGGTCATAGGCGTATTCCAGGGACAAGGAGACGTTGTTCTCAAAAAGCCCCATGCTGATGGAGGCTATGTAGCGGTTCTTGGGCAATTCCAGGGCTTCATCTGTCCCCTGATAGGCAGCGGCCACAGTCGTCTCCCGGCCCTGCACCGCGAAGGAGTAACCCAGCTCCGCGTTCCAGGCAGACATCTGGGCCCCGTTTCCCTTGAAGCCGATTTCATCCTCCTGGAACTCGTCCAGAGCGGCAATGTATTCCCCTATGAGAGTGAGGCCGCGGTAATTCATGGAGCCGCTGGCCGCCATTCCTGCCACATAGTCCTCGATGGTGCTATTGGCCTGATCCTCCAAGGTATCTCCCAAGGTATCGCTGTCCCCGATATTGTTCAGATAGCTTACAGAGACATCCGTTGTGACATCGCCGGTCTGCAGATTGTACCCCAGGTTCGCTCCGAAGTTGTCGATGTGGTTCTCGGAATCGCCGCTTTCATCCACATCGCCGTTGAAGGCGTACACCCCTCCATACGCTCCTTCCTTCTCGAATCGGAGCTGGACCGCGGTTTCCTGGCTCTCTGCGATTTCCAGAGTCAAGGGGTCGGAGACCATGGCGGTCTCGTATACGCCAAAAGGGAGATACTGTTGGCCGGCGATCATATAGACGGGAAACTTCGCCGGGTTGCCCAAGGTGATAACCGCCTCGTCGACCACAACATTTTCATCTGTAGGCCCTTCGTAGAGAAAGAGCACGTGCGATGAGACATAGTCGTGGATTTCGGCATCCACTCCGAATTCAAGAGTGGCCAGCTCCAGGTTGCTGCTCGCGTCATCTTCATAATCGCTTTCATAGATCCCCTCTACCTCCAACAGCCCGGAAAAAGTAAGGCGATCACTTATCCTATCCAGGGGATCGGCCTGCTTTTGGTCTTTTTCCTGTTGGCTGGAATGCAGCGTTTCCAGCTTCTGCTCCAGCTGGTCGATCCGCTTCTCAAGCTGTTCTACATCCGCAGCAAGAGCCAAGCCTGGCAGCAGGAAAAGCATGGCACTCAATAGGCAAATATATGCGCCAAGGCGCTTCATAAGAGATTCTTCCTTGTTGGCATTCATGATCGGTTGTGAGCTCAAGCACCCTGATTATGCGGCTTGGGTGCTCTGTTCCTCCAGATCGACTCCGGTGCCTAACAAGTTGTCGGTCACCTGAGTGGTCTCTGTCTGCTTGTTTGCCACTGGCTATCAATGGTCGTGATGCTCCTCGTGGCCCTCGTGCTCTTCGTGGCCTTCATGCTCGTGATGCTCCAGTTGGCCCATGGCTTTTTCCAGGTGACCCAGCCAGATTCCCGCCACATTGTCGTATTCCGCCATGCCCTTCATGATGACCTTCACCTCGAAGCCCTTGCTCTCGAGAACCGACTTCAGGGAGTCCTCGCCGCTGCCGGCCATGTCGTTGCGGGCGTGGTCCCCGGCCACGGACATGAAGGGCATAAGGTAAACCGTGTCCGTATTCTTCTGCTGCAGCTCAGCCAGAATAGGCTCCAGCTTGGGAGCGCTCTTGTGCACGTTGGTTACGTAGGCCATGGGGTCCGCCTGCTGGAAGATATAGGCCATGGCCGGATAGAAGGCGTTGCTGGGATGGTGGGTCCCGTGGCCCAGGAAGAGCACCGCGTCGTCGCTATTCCTGTCCGCTGGGACATTGTCCAGCATGGCCTCCTGGACCCGCTCCAGGCTCTTGGGTTCGGCCAGAAGGGGATGACCCAGGGTGATCTTCTTCAAGCCGCCGTTCATGTCCCGGAATCCCTGCACCACGGACCGCAGATCGTGGAACTCGGAGCCGGGGATGACGTGCAGGGACTGCACGGCAACGTGGGTGAATCCCTCGTCCTGCATCTCCGCCAGGGCCTGGGCCGGGGACTTGATGTCCTCGCCCTCATCGTCCAGCTTGTGCCGGACAATCTTCGAGGTGTAGGCCCAGTGGACCGGTGTGTCCGGATAGGCCCTTTTCACGATGTCGTCCATGTTGTCGAAAGCGGCCCTGGCATCGGAATAGCTGGATCCGAAGGTGACCAGCAGGATGCCCTTCTTGTGCTGTTCCTTTTCCGCGTGTCCGTGCTCATGCCCGTGCCCGTGGGACCAGGCCGGCGAGGCCAGCAGCATCAGAGCCCCCAGAATGGCGAGAAACAGTGACAGCTTGGTTGGTTTCATTGTGGTCCTCCTTTTTCGTTTGGCGTAAGTCATTAGCCGAGAATAAGTCCTGAGTCGATCGGGCAAAAAAAATCCCCGGGTCGATTGGGCTCGACCCGGGGATATCCCGTTTTTATCCACCGCGGACGCATCAGGGAACGCTCCAGCCACGGAAGCGAGCTCCCCGAACAGTCACTCAGGCAGGTCTTCTGACTCTCGGATCGTCCTAGTAACCGCGCCTTCTCCGGCACTCACCCCAAGCGTGATTGGTATCCCTGAATCAGTTGACGCTAATATGGTCAGCTTTCCAGGGGCAGCAATCCGCGCTTCGAGTGAGTGCCGAATGGCCTGATGCGGCTTTCGTCCCCGATCACAGCGGCGGGCCCGTCCCGGATTCGCACCGGGTTCCCTTTTCAGCGCC
>CAYFSD010000317.1:0-2947 GCA_964345705.1 uncultured Desulfohalobiaceae bacterium | reverse complement strand
CCTCCGTCCTCTGTCCTCCGATCTCCGACCTCCGATCCGACTTCCCTCCGACACTTGTTGACCGGCGCGATCTCTGCTAAAAATCGTCTTCCCTTCGGGCCCTTGCCGGCTCTCCCGAGAAGGGCCCCAAACCCCGGCACACGGAAGATATATGGCGGCAAGGAAAAAAAGTGATTCCGGTTCGCTCCGACAGGAGCTGGCCCAGGTGGACAGCGAGCTCATGCGCCTGCTGCTCAGGCGGAGCGAGCTCTTCGACAGGCACCTGCAGGAGCGGCGGTCCAAGAGCCAGTCCCTGTCCGACCCGGAGATGGAAAAGGGGCTGTGGCAGGTCTGGCAGAAGGAGAGCCGCGGCTCTGGGCTGGACGAGCGGCTCCTGCGCCGGGCCTTCCACCTGCTCAACGGCCTGGCCTACGACCGCACGGAGCGGCCCAGGGAGAGGGAGTTCCTGCTCCGTCCCCACACGGAGCCCGTGTCCGTGGATCTGGAGGGCCCCCGGGAGAGGACCCTCACCCAGATGTGGCTCGCCCTGGCCGCCACCTCCGGTTCCTCCCTGAGGCTGGAGCGGCCGGTGATGAACGACGCCCTGTTCGAGCTTCTGCGGGCCCTGCAGCAGGCGGGAAGCGGGATCTCCTGGGACTCGGCCGCGCTGTGGACCGAGGCCGATACGTCCGCGGACTTCAACAACAAGTCCGTGTACATCGGCGGAGACGGCCTGAATCTCTATCTGCTGGTGCTCACCGCGGCCATGGTCCCCGGGATCTGCAAGTTCGCCGGCAGCACCAGGGCCAGGCTGGCGGATCTCACCCCCCTGTTCGATCTCCTCCCCCGTCTCGGGGCCAGGGGAGTGTCCATCCTGCCCGGGAACAAGGGGCTGCCCATGCGGCTGGAGTCCAGCGGCAATCCGGACCAGGAGATCGTCCTTCCGGACCAGGCCCCGCCGGAGCTGGGCCAGGCCCTGGCCCTCGCCTGCGGCTTCTTCCAGGCCGCGAAGCGGGGGATGCGCATTTCCTGGACCCAGGGCAGCGGATGGCGCGAGGCCCTGGAGCCCGCCTGCGAGGTCCTCGTGGCCTGCGGAGCGGGCTGCGCCCTGGAGCCCGGCCTGCTCAGCCTGGAGCCCGGGCCGCGCCGGATCCCGGAACAGCCCGACCTGCCAGTGGATCCCGAGCTGGGGGGCTCTCTTCTCGCCCTGCCGCGTTTCACCGGCGGACGGGTCCGGCTGGCCGGACGGCTCCCGGAGGGCGGCAGGCGGGATGCGGCGCTGCGCGTCCTTCAGGCCTTTGACCTGGCCCTGGAGGAGGACGAGGAGGCCGTGATCTCTAGGGCCTCGGAGGCATCCGCCGGGGAGGCGGAGCTGGATCTGCGAGGGAACGCCTGGGCCGTGCCCCTGTCCGTGGCCCTGGCCCTGGGCGCAGGCGGAGGGCGGCTGCATATTCCCCAGGGAGAGGACGCGGACTTCGCCCTGGAGCTGGCCCGGGAGCTGGGAGCCGAGGCCGCTGCCGAGGGAACGCTTGTGCGCATAGGCTCCCGGCCCGCGGAGGGCGCGGAGCGAGTGGAGCTGTCCAGCCCCGGGTCCGGCTGGAGCGTGGCCCTGGCCCTGATCGCCCTGATCCGGCCGGGGATCGTGCTGCGCAATCCCGGCGAGCTGCGGGGGGACTGGCCCGACTTCTGGACCCTGTACAACGGACTGCCCAGACCGCAGGACGCCCTTGCGGCCCGGGAGGAGAAAGGGAGGACTGGTCATGGCCCCAAACGGCGGCGATACATCGTGGAGTGAGCTGGAGCGCCTGGACGGCGAGATCAAGGACCTGACCCACAGGCAGCAGGAGACGGAGCGGGAGATAAAGCAGCTGTGCTCGCAGGAGGATGTGGCCGCAGGGGTGGTCTATCCCCGTCGGATCCACGAGCTGCAGCAGGAGAAGCTGCGCCTGGAGGTGGAGATTCAGAGCCGCCGCAACAGGCGCAACCGCCTGGCCTGGGAGGGGGAGATCCCATCTTCTGGCGAGGGTGACGCTCCATAGTACCTGACCGAAAATCGTCCCAGCACTACATGATGCTCGCGTCACTTCCCCCTGCGGCGAGCCTCAGGAAATCCTTGAGCAGCCAGCCCGCGATGGCCAGGCACTCCATGTCCAGGTACTCCGCCGCGTTGTCCGGAAAGAGGATCCTGGCCTCCGCGGGGAACTCCTCGTCCGCGTCGTTGAACAGGAGCATCACCGGAACGCGGGGCAGGGCGGGAAATTGCCGGCAGAGGGTGTAGGACAGGCCCAGATCCGGATCCTCGCCCCCCACCTCCTCGCAGGGCCGGACCAGATCCCGGTCCCGCCCGGTGAAGAATCCGGCCAGGTCCCCCTCCACCTGGACGGAGAAGGCCCCGGCGAAGGGGGCCGCGTCGCGGAAGTCCCGGAAGCCGAGCCAGTCCCTTTGCGGGGCCGGATCCCGCGGGGCGAGCAGGAGATATTTGCTGAGCAGCACCGCCTCGGCGTGTAGGGGCCGCTCCCCGGAAGGGGGGCGGATGCCCCGGGAAGACACGCGGTAGACCCGTCCGAAGAGGGGAATCTCCAGCTCCTGGCCGGCTTCCTCGGCCGTGGTCGCCTCCCCTTGCCCCGAAGGGGGCCCTTCCGCCAGCGCCAGCCCCAGCCGTTCGGCGCGTTCCGCCAGATCCAGCTCCCCGAGCTGCTCCAGGTAATCCCTGTAGATGGCCTGGAAGGCCTCGGACGGGTTGCTTTCCCGCAAGCCCTTCAAGAGATCCCGCTCAGTCATTGGACTCGCCCCTTTGTCTATTCCTTCTCCGGGCTGAACCCCACATAGGCCTTCCTGGAGCGCGGGCCGTCGAACTCGGCGAAGAAGACGCCCTGCCAGGTCCCCAGCGCGAGATCGCCGCGCTGCACCAGGATCTGCTCGCTGCAACCCACGAGGGAGGACTTGATGTGGGCGTCGCTGTTGCCCT
>CAYFSD010000316.1:0-2957 GCA_964345705.1 uncultured Desulfohalobiaceae bacterium | reverse complement strand
CCCCCGCCGCACGGAATTGAACGGCAGAATGAGCCCCAGCAGAAGGACCCCCCCACCCAGGGGCCCCTGGTAGAGGATGGCTCGGTTGGCTTCGCTGCTCTTCCCAACCCCCCCGCCGTATTCCATCCGGAATCCCTCGGGCCACTCCCTAGACCGGCGCAGGGATTCGAGCTTCGGCCGAATACGCTTCTGCAGGAGCTCGATCCCGTAGAGGTCCGGCCGAATATCCGCCTTGATCGTCATGGTGCGCTCGCTGTTGCGGCGTCGAATATTCCCGGGCTGCCAGTCCAGGCGCGCCTCCGCGACCTGGGAGAGCGGCACCCGCCGCTCTGTTGCCTGGGAATAGACATATACGTCCTCCATGCGGCTCAGGTGGCTTCGGGTTTCCTCCCCGGCCCGGACCACCAGGGGAATGATGTCCTCCCCTGCCCTGTACTCGCTCACCTCGAAGCCGGAATACTGGCTCTGCAGGGAGAGGGCGATGTCCTCGCTGGTCAGCCCTGCCTCCTTGGCCCTGGCCTGATCCACCTCCAGGACCATCTTCTTGCTCCACTCCCCCCAATCGTCCCAGACCGAGGTCACGCCCTCGCTCGCCTCGATGCGGCTGACGATCTCGTCCCGCAGGCCGTAGAGGGTGCTGATGTCCCTGCCCTTGATCCGGATCTGGATGGGCGCCCCCACCGGAGGCCCCCGCTCCAGGCGTCTGACCGAGGCCCGCGCATCCGGGAAACGGCGATCCAACACCTCCTCGATGCGCCGCTTCAGGGGCAAAAGATCCTCCAGCTCCCGGCAGTTGACCACCAGCATGGCGTAGTTGGGGCTGTCCTGCTCGATCTTCAGGGGCAGGTACCACCTGGGCCCGCCGTATCCGATAAAGGAGGCCGTGGACTCCACCCGGGGGGACTCCCGGATGATCCGGGTCAGCTCCCGGGCCCGCTCCTGGGTGACCGCGATGTCCGTGCCGTAGGGCTGTCGGAATTCCACGGTCAGCACCTCCCGCTCATTGGGGGGGAAGAACATTTGGGGCACGAAGCGGAATCCCCAGACAGCAAGGGCCACAAAGCACAGGGCCGCCGCGCTCACCAGCCAGCGGTGCCGCAGGCAGAACCGGAGCACTCGGCGATAGCCCCGATAGAAGAAATTGTCCGTTCCCTGTCCCGCGCTGCGCGGCTTGCGCTGCAGGAAGGCGCTCAGCAGGGGGACGAAGGTCAGGGAGAGGATCCAGGACCAGAGGAGGGTCAGGGTCACCACGAGGAAGAGGGAGCTGGTGTACTCCCCGGTCTGGGTTTGAGCCAGGGGAATGGGGAGAAAGACAAAGATGGTGGTCAGGGAGGCGGTGAGAAGCGGCAGCCAGAGGCGACGCACCGCGGCGGCCGCTGCACCGGCCCTTCCCTCGCCCCGGGAGATGCGGACCAGGATGTCCTCGCTCACCACGACCCCGTTATCCACCAGGATGCCCAGGGAGACGATCAGGGCGCCGATGGACACGATCTGCAGCTTGACCCCGAACAGGGGCATGAGGGCAAAACAGCCCAGCATGGCCATGGGCACCAGGAGCCCGGCGATCAACCCGGTGCGCAGCCCGGTGAACAAAAGCATGACCAGGACCACGAAGCCGAAGGCCTCCACCAGGTTCAGACTGAAGTCCCGGACCGAGGACTTCACGAACTCCGGCTGGTCCAGCAGCTTCTCCAGGGCCATGCCCTCCGGGAGATCGCCTCGAACAGACCGCAGCCAGCTGTCCACGCGCTCCCCCACCCGGACGATATTCTCCTCGCGGCTCAAGCTCACCGCCAGGGCCACGCCGCTATCCCCTTCCGCGGCGAAGAGCCTGGCCGGAGGATCCCGGTAGCCGCGCTTCACCTCCGCGATGTCCCGGACCCGGACCACTCCCTGCTCTCCGGGAAGGCGCACCGCGGTGTCGCGGATATCCTCCAGGCTGGTGAACTCCCCGCTGGTATCCAGGGTCACCCGCTCCGGACCGTGGCGCACGGTGCCGCTGGGCTGAACCGCGTTCTGCGCCCGGATGACCTCCAGCAGGCGCTGCGGGCTGAGCCGCAGCTCGGCCAGGCGCTCCGAGGAGAGCTCCACGAAGATCCGCTCCTCGCGGTCGCCGTGCAGCTCCACCTGGGCCACCCCCGGAACCTGCAGCAGTCTGTCCTTGAGCTCCTCGGCCCGGTCCGTCAGCGCGGCGTGGCTGTGCCGCTCTCCAGTCAGCCCGAGGACGATGCCGTAGACCCGGCCGAACTCGTCGTCCACCCTGGGCTCGCTCGCGGCTTCCGGGAGCTCGGGGCGGGCGTCGTCCACCTTGTTCCGCAGGTCCTGCCAGATGGGCTGCATGTCCGCGTATTGGTCCGCGATCTCCACGGTGATCACGGACACTCCGGCCCGGGATTCGGACTCCAGGATCTCGATCTCCACCATTTCCCGGATCCGGTCCTCCAGCTCGTCCGTGACCAGCTTCTCCACCTTCTGCGGCGCGGCTCCAGGGAAACGGGTCACCACCACTGCGTGACGAAAGGTGAAGTTGGGGTCCTCCAGGCGGGGAATGGTGAAATAGTTCCAGATCCCGAAGCCCACGATGAGGAGGATCAGGAACCAGCTCACCCGATTGTAGCGAATGCTAGCCGTGGCGGGATTCATGGGATGCGGTCCGGTGCTGCTTGCTGACGATTCACCATGGGGTATGGGATCCCTTTACAGGCTCCGTGTGCGGTGTGTGACACGGGGTACCGGCCTCTCCAGTCCGGCGTCAGACGCCCGACATCCGATATCCGACATCCGACGTCTGTCTTCTGTCCTCCGTCTTCCGTCTTCCGTCCTCTGTCTTCTGTCTTCTGTCTTCTGTCCTCCGTCCTCTGTCTTCCGACCTCCGATCTCCGACTTCCGGCCTCTGACCTCCGACCTCCGACCTCTGACGCCTACCTATCGCCCATCGCCTTGAAGAGTCACCTTCT
>CAYFSD010000315.1:0-2960 GCA_964345705.1 uncultured Desulfohalobiaceae bacterium | reverse complement strand
TCCCATTGACCTCTGCCATCTCTTTGATGTACCGCGTCGATTCATCTCGGACGCCGGATGCCCGATATGTAGGCTGTCATCTTATGTCCGGCGGGGGGGCGTCTGACCTCTGACATCTGTCATCCACCATCTGTCATCTGGAGGCCCGCGTGCGCATCATCATCATCGGAGCGGGACAGGTGGGGTACCACATCGCCAGCCGCTTGATCTCCGAGGACAAGGATGTGGTGCTCGTGGATACGGATCGCCAGGTCCTGGAGACCGTGTCCGAGACCCTGGATTTGGAGACCGTGCACGGCTCGGGCAGCAGCCCGCGCGTCCTGGAGCGGGCCGGCATCCGCTCGGCGGACACCCTGCTGGCGGTCACGGACAGCGACGAGGTCAATCTCATCGCCTGCACCTTCTCCAACATCCTGGCCCCGGAGCTGAACAAAGTGGCCCGGATCCGGAATCCGGAGTACACGGAATACGAGGACATCCTGGCCAAGAACCTCCTGAACATCGACATCGTGGTCAATCCCGAAGAGGAGGTGATCCGCTCCATCGAGCGGCTCATGGACACCCCCGGGGCCGCGGACGTGAACGAGTTCCCCGACATCGGGCTCAAGCTCCTGGGGGTCTGGATCCGGGAGGACAGCCCCTTCGCCGGGCTGGATCTGGCCTCCCTGAAGCGGGAGACCGGGATGACCGACTTCATCGTGGCCTCCATCATCCGGGAGGAAAAGCTGATCATCCCCTCGGGCGCTGACGTGATCAAGACCGGGGATCTGGTCTACTTCGTCTGCACCCGGGAAAGCCTGGAGCAGTTCCTGAATGTCTTCCGCCTCGGCGGGCGATCGCAGCACAAGGTGCTCATCGTGGGCGGAGGGAACATCGGGTACAAGCTAGCCCGGCGGCTGGAGGGAAAGAAGGGCTCCCAGATCAAGCTCATGGACCGGGACCGTGAAAGATGCCAGTTCCTTGCGGAGAACCTGGACCGGACCACGGTGCTGCAGGGGGACGGAACGGACCAGAGGCTGCTCGCGGAGGAGAACGTGGGGGGAATGGACGTTGTGGTCTCGCTCACCGAGGACGAGGAGAACAACATCCTGACCTCGCTGCTGGCCAAGAGCATGGGGGCCAAGCTGACCGTGACCCGGATCAACAAGCTGGCCTACATGGGGCTCATGCACAGCCTGGGATTGGAGCTCATCGTCAGCCCCAGGCTCTCCGCCGCCAACAGCATCCTGCGCCATGTGCGCAAGGGCGCGGTGATCTCCAGCCTCTCCATCAAGGAGGAGGCCGAGGCCATCGAGGTCCGGGCCGGGGAGCACTCCCTGCTCCTGCACCGCCCCCTCAAGGACGTCGACCTCCCCCGCGGCGTGCTCATCCTTTGCCTGGTCCGGGACGGACACGTCATCATCCCCGGCGGGGAGAGCGTGATCCAGCCCCAGGACCGGGTCATCCTCATCTCCAGCAACAAGGATATCTCCAAGCTGGAAGAGGCCCTCATCGGGGAGTAAGCCGCATGCGCCCGCGCGTCATTCTCCAGTTCGTCGGCTTCGTGGTGCTCCTCATCAGCCTGTCCATGCTGCTGGCAGTCCCCTTTTCCCTGTCCCCAGGTGACGACACCACGGGAGTTCTCTTCGGCTGCGCCGGCGGCGGGGCCGCAGCCGGTGTACTGCTCGTCCTCCTCACCCGAAGCAAACAAACCATCGTCCTCAACCACAGGGAAGGGATGGCCATCGTCACCCTGAGCTGGATCGCCGCCTGCGTCACCGCCGCCCTCCCCTTCTATGCCAGCGGGGCGATCCCCTCCTTCACCGACTGCCTCTTCGAGTCCATGTCCGGATTCACCACCACCGGGGCCTCCATCCTGGACAACATCGAGGGCCTGCCCCGGGGGCTTCTGTTCTGGCGCAGCCTCACCCACTGGCTGGGAGGAATGGGGATCATCCTCCTCTCCCTGGCTATCCTGCCCTTTCTGGGCGTGGGCGGCATGCAGCTATACAAGGCCGAGGTGCCCGGACCCACCCCGGACAAGCTCCGCCCCAGGATCAAGGATACCGCCCTGATCCTGTGGACGGTGTATCTCCTCTTCACCGTGCTGGAGACCGTTCTTCTCTACGCCGGGGGCATGAGCTTCTTCAACGCCCTGTGCCACACCTTCGGCACCGTGGCGACGGGAGGATTCTCCCCCAAGAACGCTTCCATCGGCCACTACGAAAGCGTGTACATCCATGTGGTGATCACGGTGTTCATGTTCCTGGCGGGCACGAACTTCGCCCTGCACTTCAAGCTGTTGCAGGGCGAGCCGAAGAGCTATCTGCGCAGCTCGGAGTTCACGTCCTACCTGGTCCTGATCCTCATCGTAACCGGGATCATCTCTCTATCCGTCTGGGGCTCCTCCGGCGAAGGTGCGGGAAATTCCCTGCGGCACGGGGCCTTCCAGGCGGTCTCCATTCTGAGCACCACCGGGTACGTGACCGCGGACTACGAGCTGTGGGCCCCGCTGGCCCAAGTGCTGCTCCTGATCTGCATGTTCAGCGGCGGAATGGCGGGATCGACGAGCGGCGGGATCAAGGTGATGCGCGCCCTTCTTCTGGCCAAGCACAACTTTCGGGAGCTGAAGAGGCTGGTCCATCCCAGGGCCGTGATCCCCCTCAAGCTGGACGGACGCCCGGTTCCGGAGAGTGTTCTGGGCGGGATCTGGGGCTTCTTTCTGCTCTTTCTCTTTCTCTTGTTCCTGTCTGCCCTGGTCCTGGCCGGCCTGGGCGTGGATCCGCTCACCTCCTTCGCCGCGGCCATCGCCTGCATCGGCAACATCGGCCCCGGATTGGGCGGCGTGGGCCCCGCGGACAACTACGCCGGGCTCCCGCTGGCGGCCAAATGGGTGCTCACCTTCTGCATGCTCCTGGGCCGGCTGGAGATCTACACGGTGATCATTCTCCTCACTCCGGACTTCTGGCGGAAATAGCCCC
>CAYFSD010000314.1:0-2974 GCA_964345705.1 uncultured Desulfohalobiaceae bacterium | reverse complement strand
AGCCGCTCGAGATAGCTCAGGATGGTCAGGATGAAAACGGCGCTCTCCTTCTTGAGCAAAAGTCTGCGTCCCTGCACGAAGAGACGGCTGTGCCGAGACTCCAGGGCGAAACGGGAGCTCTCCTTCAACAGGCCCCGGCCAGCTTGGATGAATTCCTTGGCGATGCTCAGCACGGAGCGATTGTCCGCCTTGTGCAGGCGAACCATTTGAACCAGCCGCATGAAGGAGCGGACGAACCGCTCTTCCAGCCTCTCGTCCGTCTCTTGGGGAGAATCCTTTCGCCTAGTGCTTTCCTCTTCCCACATGGCTCCACTCCCCAGCCCTGCGTGCGGCACGACGAACACCGGGCCGAATGCTTTCACCCGCCTCGCGAAGCACCTCGCGGGCCCGCGCGGTAGCCAGTAGATGCAGGGCCGTCGCCGCTCCGCGGCGATGCACGGCCCGCACGCCGCCGAAAGATAAGGCCCCTGACAAGAGCCATTCCCGCAGAAACTCCTCCGATCGCCGGGTCCCGCAAAGACCCAGCACCCGATACAGGGAAAGCAAAAACTCCGCGTTTCGGCGTCTGAATCCACCCCTTCGGATATACTCCAGGATTGCCTCCTCGGCCTCCTCGCTGCGCTCGCTCGAGAGAAAGTGGAACACCATGTTCCGCACCTCTTCGTCCGGACCCCCGAGAAAAGGAAGGAACTCCCGGGGTTTCAACGCTCTCTGCCGAATGAGTCCCCGCACGGCCGCCCTGCGGATCCGGGCATCCCCGGACTTGGCAGCTTCCCGGAGAACGGGCGGGACCCGCTCCCGAGCCACCCCGCCGAGGATCGCCACTGCCTCCAGGGCAACCTCTGGCTCCGCATAGCGAGCCAACCTGCACAGAGGCCAGGGGTCACTCTCCGCAAGCTCACGAACAGCGTCGCGGATGGCCTCTTGCACCTCCCGGGAGCCCGTTTCCGGTAGCAGAGTGAAAAGGGCCTCAACGCTCTCCGGCTGCAGCCGGATCAGGGTCTGCCGCAATCCCTCAAGTTGCTCCAGATCGCCTGGCCCGGATTGACGCAAGGGGGCTTTCAGAGAGCCCAGAACACGGGATCCGGAAATCATGTTGAGAAAATCGTCCACATGGGACAGGGCCCAGCTACCCTGTTGCGCGTAGTCCTCCCGGAGGATGCGGAACCGGCCCAGAAAGCGGGACGTCTGGCGAAACAGCCCTCGCGAGAGGGCCTTTTCGAAACATTCCCGGACGATGCCCAGGGCAGTGCTCACCTCCTCCCGTGTCCGCTGCTGCTGGAGAAGAATCAAGAAGACGTCAAAGATATCCTGGGTATGATCCCGGTTCTCCTCGTCCTCCACCATCCTCCGGGTCAGCTCCACCTCCTCCCGGGTCAGCTGCCAGAGCTGCCTGTCCGTGGAGGAATCGAGGATGCTTCGCGCCTCGTCAGTTTCCCGATCCGCCTCCGGTTCTTCCTCTTGCTGCTTCTCGCTCCTGTGGACCCGGAACCGGGACAGGTCCAGCAAGGGCTCATTGCGCCAGACCGCTGGATCCGTGTGGTACCGGATGCTCTTCAGCTCGGCCTCCCACAGGCTGGTGACGATGTCCCCCTCCTCCTCGTCCCCGATGATCTGGTGCGCATTGACACTCTCCACGAAGGTCAAGAGCTCACCGTCCTCGATCCCGGGGAGAAACACCAGCCACTCGATGCCGTCGCGATGGCACCTATAGGCCACCTCTTTGCTTCCCGTTCCGGAAGACAAGGGGTGTTCCTTATAGGAAAACCCGTCCCTGCGCACCTCAAGGATCAGCTCTCCGTAGCGCTTGGCGAAATCCCGCATGGCTCGGGCCGCTTCCTGGACCGCCTCCCGGGAAATGGAGTGATCCGGGGGATACAGATTCGCCTGCTTCATGGCCAGGACGAGCTTGGCCAAAACGTTTTCCGCCGCCTTGAGCTCCTCCCGGCTCGTTTCCTCGCAGGCGCTGCTGTTCGCGGAAGTCGCCGAAAGCTCCATAGGACCTCGCGTCCGGAAACGGCTCCCGTCCGGTAAGGCAACCCAACGGAAAAGGGGGCTACGCTACCCTTTATTCCGATCTCTCCCCAAACGGTCATCCTTACACTGTCCACGAGGAGACCAACAAGAAGAATGCCGGGAAGGGAACCATTCAGAGTCCAAGGTCAGTTGGTTCAAAACCTTGGGGCCGACAGACGGATCAGCAATGTGGTGAACAGGTGCATAACGCATTCTGTTTTTTCGTAGCCTCTGTTGGCACGGCCTTTTTGTCAATACCCGACTTGTTCTGCGCGCCAAGAAGCTCCCTTCCTCCCGGGGCCAGCTCTGCCTGTTCCTCCATCCCCTCTTTTTCAGGGCCCCCGTTTTTGTTGACCTCGAAAGCTCCCTGGACCACAATCGAAAAACTGTGGAGGAAATCCATGCCCAAGGACAACACAAGGAGAATCGGTTTGAGCCCCAAGATCGCCGCAGACATCTCTCCTTCTTTGCCCGGAAAAGCCACCGGTGGGCCATCCGAGCCCCGAAACGGGACAACACGCCCGCGCTTTCCCTCCTCGGGGGGCCAAAGCAAAACGGGTCCTGGACGATGGATTCGCTGCGGGACACAGGTGGCCTTTGTGCTAAGTCTCGCCCTGCTGCTCCTGCTCCCCGGAAGCGGGATGGCCGCAGGCGCGGGCCAATCCTCTGAAGAAAGCGCCGCCAGCGACGTTCCCTGCTTTGTCTACCACCGCTTCGGAGACAGCCGCTACCCCTCCACGAACATTTCCCTGGATGTTTTTGAGGAGCAGCTGGACTACCTGCAGAAAAAAGACTACACGGTCCTCACCCTGGGACAGGCCCTTTCCCGCATGCGCTCCTTTGAAGCCATTCCGGACAAGGCCGTGGTGCTCACCGTGGACGACGGATACGCCTCCTTTCTCTCCGGAGCCATGCCCCTGCTTCGGGACTACGGATTCAAGGCCACCCTCTTCGTGCA
>CAYFSD010000313.1:0-2994 GCA_964345705.1 uncultured Desulfohalobiaceae bacterium | reverse complement strand
TCGATGTTGCATATCGCTGTCCTCTCTGATACGCATCTGGACAGCCCAACCCCCCGGCTGACGGAGGAATTCGAAACCTGGCTGCGGGACATGGACGCCGTGCTGCACTGCGGCGATCACACCGGGGAGGCGCTCTGGGCCTATTTGAACGGACATCCCGCCTTCCATGCCGTGCGCGGAAATATGGACGCGGATTTCGGTGAAGGGCTCCTGCCGGTCAAGCGAGTCCTGCACCTCGGGGGCTTTCGCGTGGGCTTGCTCCACGGTGACGGCCTCGGTCCGACAGACCCGGGAAGGCATGTGACCGACATCTTCGGAGAGGAGCTCGACCTGGTCTGCTGCGGCCACACCCACAGGCGGGAGCTCCGCAAGGCGGGGGCGGTCACCGTGCTCAATCCGGGCAGCTTCCGAGTGCCCAAGGGCAACTGCTCCCCCGGGTACGCCGTGCTCGATCTGGATCCCCAGTCGGGAATCAGTGTGCAATGGAAGGACGTGTAGACCGGGAATAACGGAAATCATTCAAGCAAGGAAAGGCTATGGGAAAGGAAGAATCCATCGAGGTCATGGGCGAGGTCAAGGAGGCCCTGCCCAATGCCATGTTCCGGGTTGAGCTGGAGAACGGCCACGAAGTCCTGGGCCATATCTCCGGAAAGATGCGCAAGCACTACATCCGGATCCTGCCCGGGGACAAGGTTAAGGTCGAGCTATCTCCCTACGATCTGAACAGGGGCCGGATCATTTTCCGCTACAAATAGCCCCTTTTTTTCAGTAGCGAGCGATGCGTCGAAAGCAATGAGCTGATAGGGATCAGCGCTTCGGGGCAAAAAATCGTGACTCGGAAGACCGGCATGCCCTCGGGGCTTCCCAGTCCGGTCTCCGAGCTTCGGCCCCCTTTGTCCGGGCTGGCCCCCGGCCCCTATCCCGTGTCGGCCATCCGGCCTCGGGTCCCGACCCCTGCCGCTCTCACCTCGGGCCCTATCCCCTGGCTTCCGACTGCTGTGCCCGGTCTTCAGTCTTCAGTCCTCTGCCTTCCGTCTTCTGACTTCTGTCCTCTGAAGGGTGGACCCTCCAGGATCATCTCCGCCAGGGTCATGTCCACCTTGGGCAGGCTCTTTCGCCTGTTCCCCAGAAAACGGTTTTCCAGGGCGGCGAGCCGCGTATACAGAGGCGTGCGGTCCAGGAAGGGGATCCGGTCCATGTCCCGGGTCAGCTCATGGCTGACGTGACATCCGGGGAAGGTCTTCACCCTGCCGTCCGGGAGGCGCACCTGATTGGGCACGCCGTGCAGGCGGCAGATCATCATGCGGTGGCTGTACACCGCGCACCAGCCGTTATCGTTGAGCGGACACATGATGCGGGGAGGCTCCTTCCGCTCCAGACGGTGCCTGGCGATCTCCGTGTATTCCCGGGCCCGCTCCAGGAAGGTGTTCAGGTGATCGGGCTCCAGCTGCTCCAGGCCGTGCCACAGGTAGGCCCATTCCACATAGGTGTGGTGCCGGAAATAGCTCCGGCAGCAGTTGTCCCGGCATCCGCTGCAGCTCAAGCCGATGGCGGAGGCGACCCGGTTGTATTCCGCCTCCATTTCGGCATAGATCCGCTCCAGCTCCTCGCGGACGGCGGAGGGAAGGGTGTCTCGCTTCATGCGCGCTCCAGGAAGGAAGCGATGCGCTGAGCGCAGTCCTGTAGGTTGTTTTCGGCGGTATCCAGACTGAGATCCGCGTACGCCTCATACAGGGGGCGGCGTTCGGCGTATACCTGGCCCAGATCCTGGCCCGGACGCATGACGACTCCCCGATGGGGATTCCGGGCCACCCTGTCGGTGATCACCTCGAGATCCGCTTGCAAATAGACCACGGGTCCTATATTTTGCAGCTTGCGCATGGCGGCATGGCTGTAGACCACGCTGCCCCCGGTGGCCACGATGCAGCGCCGGACCCACAGGTCGAGAACGAGCTCCTCCTCGCAGTGAAGGAATCGCTCCCGGCCCAGACGCTCCCTCAGGGACTCCAGCTCGACTCCGAACCAGGCCTCGAGGAGATGGTCCGTATCCAGCCAGGGCCAGCCCAGGAAACCGGACAGCTCCCTGGCCAGGGTGCTCTTGCCGGAGCCCGGCATGCCGATGAGACTGAGGCAGCGGGTTTCCCCGTTGGTGTCTTCGTTGTCCCCCGGAATCGGGGCGTATGCCGTTTTTTCGCCTGAAGCCATGTCCTTGCCGCCTGGGGTCGGAGAGAGGGAATGATGGATGATGCATGCCGCGGTTGCCGTTGCCCCCGGGACCAGAACAGCTTGTTCCGTCGGCGGAGGTTCCCGCGAATGCCGAACCGGATGTAGCACAGAAACGAGCAAAGGCCAAGAGAGGGATCTATGCCCAGCAGCGAAACCTCGATCATCAGTGAATACGCCGAGGCAGGAGCCAGGCTCCGGACCGAGTTCTTCGAGGCCAACCTGGAGCGCGTGGCCAGTGTGTCCCGAACCATCGCGGGCCGCCTGGTTCAGGGCGGCAAGGTGCTTTTCTGCGGCAACGGGGGCAGCGCGGCCGACTGCCAGCATCTGGCCGCGGAATTTGTTTCCAGGTTCCAGATGGAGCGTCCTCCGTTGCCGGCAGTGGCCTTGACCACGGATACCTCCGTGCTGACCGCTGTGGGCAACGACTACGGGTTCGAAGAGGTCTTCGCCCGCCAGGTCAGGGCCTTGGCCTGTGAGCAGGATGTTCTGGTGGGTATCAGCACCTCCGGCGGCAGCCCCAATGTGATCCGCGCCCTGGAAACCGCCGGGGAATCGGGGGCTTACCGCATCGGCTTGACCGGCAGCCGAGGCGGAGCTATGGTCACCAACTCCGAGATCGTCTTCCAGGTGCCCAGCGAAGTGACCGCCCTGATCCAGGAGATCCACATCGCCCTGGGACACATGATCTGCCGCATGACGGACTACTATCTCTTCGAGGCGGTGGAGGAGCTCAATCCGGAAGAGGGCCCGTAGTCGGGAAGCAGGGGC